>CAZERB010000013.1:0-19048 GCA_964514645.1 uncultured Anaerolineales bacterium | reverse complement strand
GGCCGAAATCAGTTTGGCCTTGACCAGCCAACTCCCTCCACAGCAGTGGACGCTCCGGTGGGCCAGATAGTCTGCCAGGTTGTCCTGGTTGATTCCCCCCGTGGGAATGAACTTGACGCCTCCATAAGGAGCGGCGATGGCCTTCAGCATAGCAAGGCCACCCAAGGCCTCGGCAGGGAAAAATTTTAGTATCTTCAGCCCCTTGTCTAATGCCATCTCGATCTCAGTCGGTGTTGCCACCCCGGGGGTCACCGGCACCTCGTGCTCAATGCACCAATCCACCACTTTTGGATTGAGCCCGGGAGAGACGATAAATCGAGCACCTGCAGAGACCGCCCTATCAGCCTGATCGACCCAGAGCACAGTCCCCGCCCCGACGATGATCTCTGGCAGGCTTGAGGCGATCCGCCGGATCGCCTCCTCGGCTGCTTCAGTGCGGAACGTGATCTCGGCGCATGGCAGCCCGCCTGTCAATAAGGCTCTGCCAAGCGCGACCGCATCTTCCGACCGCTCGATCTCGACCACCGGTACCACGCCGAGATGGCCCAGCTCCTCCAACAACTCTCTCATCGCGTGCCTCCTTTCACTATGATCTTGGCGGTGCCCACTCATTCGAGCCCATCAAACCGCCAGCCCGACCCAAAAAGGTGAACGTGGGTAAGACCAGAGATTATGCAAATCGTCTTCCCCTCTAACAACCCGTCAGCAAGCCTTCAGAATCACAACCCCCTAACTTGTGCCTTTTCTCCTTCACCAGCACCTCATACTCTGCCGACCCCTACCGCTAGAGCGCCGCGATCTGGTCGTAGATCGGTACCAGGGCCTGATAGGCTGCTTCAAAGACCTCATAGAGGCGATCGTAAGCCGCTTTGGCCTCGGGGTCAACCTCCGTGGTCGCGGCAATGGGCGTCAGATGTTCGACGATCGAGAAGTCCGGGAAGAGACCTACCCCTACGCCGCCGGCGATAGCCGCACCCATGGAGGTTGCCTCTTCCAGCAGAGCGGGACGCAGGATCGTTCGGCCGTAGACGTTGGCCATGATCTGGTTCCAGAGTTTGCTGCGCGCGCCACCACCGATGACCCGTATCGCTTCGATCGCAGCACCCTGCTCGAGGAAGGCCTCCAGAACCACCCGCAGGTTGAGCGCCACTCCCTCCAACACCGCCCGGATCATATCGGCGCGCTGGTGGGTCATGGTCAGGCCTATGAAGGCGCCCCGAGCATTGGGATTCCAGCGGGGGCTCCGTTCGCCGAGAAGGTAAGGAAGGAAGATCAGGCCCCGGGCTCCGATGGGAGATTGTTCCGCCTCCAGGTTCATCAATTCATAGGGGCTCACGCCTAACCTTGCAGCACACTCTACTTCCAGCGGGCAGAGTTGATCGCGCGTCCATTGGTAGGAGCCTCCGGCCGTTTGCATGGTGCCCGTGGGGCTGAAGAGGCCGGGCACCATGTGCGCCCAGTTGAAGGTTCGCATCGCCGGATCGTAGATTGGCGCCTTGGTGGCGAGGCCGATCCAGGAAGATGATCCAATGTAGTTATACGCCGAGCCTTCACTAACGACCCCCGCCCCTGCCGCCGCACAAACACCATCGCCCCCACCGATGACCACTGGCGTGCCGACGGCTACACCTACCTCCTCCGCTACGTCTCTCTTCACCTCTCCCACCACGTCAATAGACTGGTGTACCTCTGGCAGTTGGGCAGGATCGATCTTCACCGCCTGCAAGATCGCCTCGGACCACTCACCTCCCTCCAGATCATACAGGTTCATGCCGGAGGCGTCTGAGCAGTCGGTGGCGAAAGCCCCGGTCAGGCGGGCCACGATGGCATCCTTAGCGTGCACAAATTTGTAGGCCTCGGCGTAGAGATCTGGCTGGTGGTCGCGGATCCATAACATCTTGGCAGCCGAATAGGAGGGGCTGAGGCGATGCCCCGTGATGCGGTATACCTCTTCCGGGCGGATCTGTTGCGCCATCCACTGTGTCTGTTCCACCGAGCGCTGATCGGCCCAGATGATGGCGTCGCGGAGCGCCCGTCCCTTACGGTCAATAGGCACGCAGCCCATCATCTGGCCGCTGAAGACGATGCAGGCCACCTCATCGCGACCGATGCGCGCCTTCCGGAGCAACTCCTGTGTCGAGGCGCAGACCGCCTCCCACCAATCTTCAGGGTTTTGCTCGGCCCAACCCACTTGGGCATACTTCGTGTCATATCCAAAGAAGGCACTGCTCGCCAGAGTTCCCTGGTCATCGTAGAGGGTAGCCTTGTTGCCGGTGGTGCCCAAATCGTGGGCCAGAATGTACCTTTTCATCGCCTTATCCTCGCGCGCGATGGATCGATTCCATGCATCAGCGCATCTATCGGCACATGTTCAAGCCGAGAATTCGGGATCATCCAATTGATGACAAAATCGGTCATGATGAGAGCGGGGCCTTCGGACTGGACGGTGGCCAAAGGCCCCGCATATACTCGCGTTCGGCCGGTTGGGCTTGCTACTCCATGCCCATCATCTTGCGATAGAACGCCTTCTGCTCATCCCGGCCCAGACGCTCCGTGATCTCCTCCCACTCGTCGTAGATGGTCTGCAGTGCGTCCGCCGGGTCCTCCTCGCCCACGATCGCCGAGCAGACGTGGAGGTCTAGCACCGTGTCCACGTACTCCGGCTTGCCCGGGATGCGCAGGTCGATGAGCGCGTTGGGGTTCTCCAGGTCCGCCCGGACAGCGTCGAGGTATTCCCTGGCGTCTTGCTCGGCTACCGCGCCCCAGGCATCGGTCCACATCGTCAGATCACGCACGTGGGTGTAGCGATAGACATTGAAGCCGCTGTCGCCGACCACCACGTCCTGGGAACTGATCTCCGGGCTGTTCAGGAACTTGAGGAAGTCGTAGGCGCAATCCGGGTTTTCCGATGTCGCGGTGACGGAACCCACCCAGCCGCCGAAGGTCAAAAGCGGCGCGGTGTTGGGCTCGTCCAGCGTCAGCCACGTCTGGTTTTCGCGATCCCACAGCTCCATCGAGCCCGGCCGCACAGCGGTGCCACAGTCACCAATGGCCGAAGGATCGGCGATGGCTGGATCTTCGCACAGGCCGGGGAAGGAGCCCCACTCGAAGGTCATAGCGATGTTAGCGGTGCTGGGGAAGGCGGAGCGGATCTCACCCACACCCCAGGCCTCCATGCCCGGAGGACCAAACTTGGTCATCTCCTTGTAGAGTTCGAGGCCCTTGAGCATGCATGGCTCGTTGACCAAAGGCTCCATCGTCTCGGGGTCGAAGTAGAGCTGGCCGTGGTATTGGTCCGGACCCTCAGGGCCAGGAGGCGTCACGCAGTAAGGAGCCGCAAAGTTCCAGAGCCACCAGTGAGACTGCGTCCCGCGGGCCATGGGCTGCGCCCAGCCATAGTCCGGTTGGCCGTCGCCGGTCCAGTCCCAGCCGGTGAAGAACTCGGCCACATCGCGGAGTTGATCCATGGTCTTGGGAACTGCCAAGTCATACCCGTACTCGGCCTTGAACTTGGCTTGGTTCTCCGGGTCGGTGAAGAGGTGGCGGCGGTAGAAGAGAGAGTGAGTGTCGCCGTCCAGAGTCAGGGCGTAGTACTTGCCCTCCCACTTGGCGATGATCTCCCGGAAGGCAGGAAGGACATCTTCCCAGTCGGGGTTCGTCTCCGGGTTCGCGATGTAGTCATCAAGCGGGATGATATAGGGAGTGAAATCGGGCAGCCAGGTGGCAGGCTCCACGATGATGTCGTAGGCATGCACCCCGGTGGTGAAGGAGGTCATGATCTTCCCGTAGAGATCCTCATAGGGCACCTCTACCACCTCCACTTGCCCACCCGTGAGTTCGGTCCACGCGTCCCGGTGATCGAAGAGGGGGCCTGCGATGTAGGGACCAGGCTGGGTGACCGCAACCACCGTCACTCCGTCGCACTTCTTGGCCTCCGGAGGAACAGGCGTAGCGGGCACCACCACCGTCTCCTTCACCGGCACCTCGACCGTCTCTTTGATCACCTGAGGAGTAGGAGTAGGCGGCGCCGCGCAACTGGCCAGCAACGCCGCTACCAGTAGCACTACTAGGGGCCGAAACCTACCTTTCATCTCTAAACTCCCTCCTTAGGAATCTTGAGATTGGACGCCAAAGCGTCCAGCCTGAAAGACACAACTTCGCTCCCTGCGATCACCCCCTTTCTCGAAAGCTCTACGAGTTACTTTAGGGCCCCCAAAGTGAGGCCGGCTACGATGTAGCGCTGAAACAGGACCATGAAGATGAAGACAGGCACCATAGCCAGAAGCGACATGGCTGAGATATCCCACCACAGGGCCGCGCTTCCATGGGTCAGGCCAGCCACTAACGTAGGAAAGGTCTTGGCTCTCTGGAAGGTGAGGGTGATAGCGAAGAGCAGTTCATTCCAGGAAAAGATGGTGGTAAATGCGCTAGTCGCCGCCAGGCCGGGCAAGGACAGAGGCAGGACGATCTTCCGGAAGGCCTGAAAATACGAGCAACCATCGATGCGGGCACTCTCTTCCAGTTCCCTGGGAATCCCTCGGAAGAAGCCGCGCATGATCCAAACCACGAAGGGCAGATTCGCCACGGTATGGGCGATGATCATGCCATGCCAGGTATCTATCAGACCTAACTTACTGTAGAGGATGAAATAGGGGATCACCAGCGCGATGGGGGGAAGCATACGCTGTGAAAGGATGAAAAATGCGATATCCCTATTCTTCCAGCGCCTGAACTCAAAGCGGGCTAGACCATACGCAGCCAGCGAACCCAGGACCACCGAGACGGTAGTGCTCCCGATAGCGATGATAACACTGTTTCGCAACGTGTTCAGGATGGAGGTGGGATCGTGCGTGCCTCTTTGAGTCGGATCCTTGATCAGGCCTACGTCTCGCCAAGCATAGAGGCTTGGCTTGAACTGAAGATAGGGCAGGTATTTGGGTGGATAGGTGAAGGCGTCTCGCGGCTCCTTGAAGCCGGTAACAAAAGTCCAATAGATGGGGAAAACCATCGCCACCACTATGGTCACTAATACCACATAGATAACTACCGTCTCCAGCCGTCGCCGTGCTCGCCTTGAAACCACCATAACTGCCCTCTACACCTGGCGCGCTGTAGGCGCCAACCTACTCTCTCTCCACCTCTGTGGGGAGAACACGCGTCAAGATGATGAACCCAATTAGCGACAGGATCAGCAGCACATAGGCGATAGCCGCGCCATATCCCAGTCGGAATTGGGTCAGGCTGACCAGCTTTGCGTACATGGTGGAGCTCTCGGTAGATATACCAGGCCCACCCGCCGTCATAACAAAGATGATATCGAAGATCTTAATCGCCTCCACCATCCGCAGAAGGATGACGATGACCAGAATAGGCCGTATCATGGGAAGGGTCAGATAGAAGAAACTCTGAATACGCGAGGCGCCATCTACCGCCGCTGCCTCGAACGGCTCTCTGGGCAGCGACTGTAATCCAGCCAGAAGGATGATGAAGACGAAGGGTGTCCATTGCCAAACGTCGGTCAAGATGATCGAGGGTAACGCCGTCTTCCCACTAGAAAGCCATGTCCCCATGGGCAGGTGTAGCAACCGCAGTATGTGATTGATAGGGCCGTTGGTAACGTGGTAGAGCATCCGCCAGGTGTAACCCACAGCAACCGGTGTGGCCATCATAGGCAGCAAGAGGAGCACACGAAAGATACCTTGCCCCCGGATGTCGCGATTGAGAAGGAGAGCAAGGCCGAGCCCAAAGATAACCTCAAGGGTGATAGCCCCTATCACAAAGATGATGGTGTTTAGAAGGGTACGCACGAAACGTTCGTCTTTAAGGAGTTCGGCGTAGTTGGCCAGACCGGCAAAACTCATCGGCCGCTGGGCAGCGACATCCCAGTGGAGGAAAGACAACCCGAAAGAGAAGATCAGGGGGAAAATCCCGATGAGGAGCAGATATACGATTGTGGGGACGACCATGTAGTACTTTGCGTACCGATCCGAAAAGACCCCACCTATCCAGGCGATCGCCCTCGATGATGCCACCCGCATCTGCAACGCGCTAGAGCCCACACAATCTCCCTCGACCGGCGAACCCTTTAACTTCTTTACGCTCTTAATCAAAATAGTTACGCGCAGCAACAGTTGAAGAGCCCGAGGCTCAATTGTAACTCGCCATGCCTAGCGCAAGGTGACCTAACTCACTTCTCTCCCTAAAATGCAGCCAGCCGTGCGTTGAGATACACTACAGCCCGTGTACGATAATATCGAACCTCGTTTACCATTATAGCACAGATTTCCCCGCAGGTCAATATGAGGTTCGGGCAAGGGTTGCGTTCATCAATCGGTTCCCGCATCTGCTTCCCCCTTCGGGGTCAGGTCGAGGAGATCGGGGCGCAAGGGATACTTACCGTACCTTCTCACCGTCGTGGCGAAGGCTTGCGCGTTTTCTGGGGGGAAGGGGGGCCAATTCTCGGGGCCGGCGATGTAGCCTCCTCCTTCGCCGAGTAGAGCGATCTGCTCCAGAGCCTCCGCTCGCACCTCCTCCGGGGTGCCGAGGGTGAGGGTACTCTGGGTGTCCATCCCACCGGCGAAGGCGATTTGGTCACCATATTTTCTCTTCAGCCCTACCTGATCGTTAGCGCGTTTCTGCACCGGATGCAAGACGTCAACTCCGATCTCAATTAGGTCGGGAACGATAGGCTCTACGTGGCCACAGGAATGGAAGAAGACGAAGAGCCCAGCCCGCTTGTAGACCTCTATGATCTCGGCCAGGAGGGGCTTGAAGAACTCGCGGAATGTGGCGGGGGAGATCAACATAGAACTTTGCGAGCCGTAGTCGTCAGACATCCAGCCCCCATCAAGGCCCAAGCGGACAAAGTGCTCAGCCATGCGTATCTGAAAGTCGGTGATCTTTCGCAGTAGCAACTTGACTCGGTTTGGGTCGCTCATGAGGGCCAAAAAGAGGTTATCCATCCCCATCAGGCTATGAGCCCTCTCCATGAGGGTAAGGCCATGGGTCCCCAACATCAGCCGAGAGGGGTCTATCTCGCGTTTCACCGGCTCCAAGAGTCGTGGGTCGTCAGGGTCTGGCCAGAGGTAATCATCCAAGGCTGTCAGGTCTGCCAAGGGGTGCTTTACCGGATAGGGAAGCATCAGCCGGGCATCAGAAGCCTGCCACTCGATCCCCCATATGTCTCGGTCACCTTCCCGTGGTGGAAATGCCCCTTCGTAAGGCAGCCGCTGGAAGGACCCCTCATCATAAGGGTCGTCTCGTTTCATGGTTAGGAACCAAGGCACATGGTCAGGATGGTTGAAGGTGATCACTCGTATCAGGTTCTCTTTCGGATCCATCGCTCTACCGTCCATTCTAAAAGGGATCCGTTGTCGGGAGCGGGGATACTCCTACTCCTTAGCGGTCGCGAGCCTTAACCTCGCTTCCGCGTATATCTGGCGATGAAGTTGTAGGGGGAGGGGAGTGGGATTGCGCTGGCAGTGTCGAGTTTAGCCATCTCTTCTGCGGAGAGCGCCCAGCCCACACTCCCCAAGTTCTCTTCCAGTTGTGCCAGCGTGCGGGCGCCTAAGATGGGCGCGGTCACCCCAGGCTGCGGTAGTAGCCAGTTAAGCGCCACCTGGGCCGGGGTCTTTCCCCGCGCCTTGCTCACCTCGATCAAAGCATCTACTATCCGCCAGGTAGGCTCGCTCTCGCGCTGTTCCGGCAGGTCGTCCCAGCGCTCTGCTCGGCCCACGCGACTGTCAGGCGGGGCAGGCTGGCCACGCCGATACTTGCCAGTCAACCACCCCCCCGCTAGAGGCGACCAGCAGATCACTCCTATCCCTTCCGAACAACAGAGGGGCAATAGCTCCCACTCCGTGCTGCGCACCAGCAGGCTATACTCAGGCTGCAAGCAGTCGAAGCGAACCCAGCCATGCATCTCACTGAGCATTATCGCCCTGGTTAGTTGGGAAGCGGTGTAGTTGGATGCTCCGATGTAGCGTACCTTGCCCATGCGCACTAGGTTGTCCAACGCCCGCAACGTCTCCTCGAGTGGAGTGGAGGCGTCCCAGCAATGCATCTGATATAGGTCTACATAGTCGGTCTGCAAGCGGCGGAGGCTAGCGTCGATCTGGTCGAAGAGGTGCTTTCGTGACAACCCGGTGTCGTTAGGGCCTTCCCCAGCCGGGAAGAAGACTTTGGTAGCGATAACGAACTGGGAACGGTTGCCGCGGCTTTTAAGCCAGTTGCCTAGCATGGTCTCAGATTGACCTTTATTGTAGATGTTGGAGGTGTCGAAGAAGTTGCCCCCGGCTTCAACAAAACGGTCAGCGATAGCGTGAGCCATAGCCTCGTCGGCACCCCAGCCGAAGGTCTGCGTCCCCAGACAAAGTCCCGAAACTTTTAGCCCGGTTCTTCCCACAAAGCGGTATTCCATCGTTTTCCTCCTTTAATGGATGCGATGTCACCGAGCGCCTTTTCTACTCTGCTTCCAAGGGGCTTTGAGCCCGGTGAGGCCCCGATGGCACCCTTTCTCTTCTTGCAAGAAAGGTAGGGACTACTAACGGTTCGCTCCCTGGGCTACCTCCGCTCCATCCTGAGGCACGCAGCCCAGATCTTGGGAGATGGCCTGGGCGGTTCCCATCACCTTCGCCCCAAAATGAGGGATCTCTGATGGGCTAAGGCGGGCCATCGGAACCGAGATACTAACGGCCGCGATGGCCTTTCCTTTGTGGTCGAAGATAGGCGCGGCGATGCAAGCTCCGCCGACTTGATCCTCCTCCATGTCCACCGCATAGCCTTGACTTCGGACCAACTCAAGCGCGAGCTTGAGTTCCTGGGGCTCCGTGATGGTGTTGGGCGTGACGGGTGGAAGATCGCAGTTAGCCAAGAAGACATCGAGTTCGCTCTTCGGCAGTTGGCTCAATAACGCCTTACCCAAGGCTGTGCTGTGAGCCATGGCTCTTTTGCCAACCTCGCTGCGCATCCCCAAGGTTTGCGAACCCAATAGCCGCTCGATGTACACCACCTCATCGCCGTCGAGCACTGCCAGGTTCACGGTCTCATTGCGCCAGTTTCGGAGCCTTTCCAGGTGAGGAAGAGCAACCCTGGTCACTTCTAGGTGGCCGAGAGCGACGAAAGCGCGCTCCACCAGTTTCACCCCTAACCGATACTTCCGCGTCGTCGGGTTCTGTTCTAGGTAGCCACTGTTCTCCAGAGTGTAGACAAGCCCAGCCAGCGTGCTCTTATGCAGGTCCAGACGCTCCGCCATCTCTGTGATGCCCAGTTCGGCCGTGTGGGCGTCAAAGAGTTCCAAGATGCTCAGTGCGCGGCAAACTGAGACAATCCCTCTCCCACTTCGCGATCGCTGGCTAGGCATAGAGATCCCCTCTTGTTGTACGATAGTATCGCACTCTGTACGTCACTATAACGGGGTTACGGCGCAATGTCAAGGCTTATGACCCTGACTTGACAAATGGCTAGTCCAGCCATCATTAGGACGGTGCACACCACTGAGCACGATCTCTACCAAGGGCGCGCCTGGCGCCGTGAGCATAAAGTTGCAAGATGGCTGTTCTTGCTTCTGGTTATCCCTTTGCCTCTCTGGGGGCCGTTCTACTTGGCCTGTCCCCCTGGTCGCTGGCCCAAGTCGCCTGCCCACAAGGCGTGCTAGCCTGTCACGCGCCAGGAGAGGGGTGGCTTATACAAGATGGGACTCTTGGAGAGGTAGTATCGGAGATGCGAGAGACTTGACAAGGAACGATTTTTCTTATATTATAGTGACAGGATTACAGGATGACCATTATGAGGACCAGCGAGCACGTTCAACTAGATGACACAAGGGTCATCGACCGGGATAGTCCTTTGCCCTATTACTTCCAACTCAAAGAGTTCCTGGTGGAGCAGATTGAGAGTGGTAATTGGAAGCCCGGCCAGCAGCTACCCTCGGAACCCGAGTTCTGCCAGAGATTGGGTGTAAGTCGCACCGTAGTAAGGCACGCCTTACAAGAATTGGTCTACGAAGGCCTACTCTACCGCCAACAAGGGAAGGGGACCTTCGTCGCCGAGCCGAAGATCAGCGAGAGCCTGGTACAAAACCTATCGGGTTTCTATGAAGACATGGAAGACCGGGGGCTCACTCCGGTAAGCCAAGTGCTGGAGCAATCTCTGACCCCAGCCAACAAGAAGGTAGCGGAGTATCTAGAGGTGCCCGTTGGCACCCCGGTGATCAAGATCGAACGTCTGCGCTCCGTAAACGGGGAGCCCATAGTGCTGGTGACGACCTATTTGCCCTACGAAACGTGCCCGGCTCTGATGGAGGAAGATCTGAGCCGACAATCACTTTATGCTCTCTTGGAGGGAAAATACGGCTTAGAGATAGCAAGGGGACGGCGTACTTTAGAAGCCGTGCCAGCCAGCGAATATGAGGCTAGACTCCTGGGGGTGGAGGAGAATGCTCCCCTTGTGCTTCTGAATAGTGTCAGCTATTTGAAGGACGGGCGACCTATTGAGTATTTCCATGCTTTGCATAGAGGCGACCGCAGTAAGTTCGAGGTAGAACTCGTGCGGGTGCGCAGGCGTGGTTCCGTGAGTGTGAGAGAGCTTACCGCTTTGCCTAGATCTAACACTCTACGCGAGTGAGCCCGTCTCTGCCTTAGAACCGGAGCCGGGTGGGGAAAGGAGGTGAGGGAAAGGGCAGATATCTTTCGGAAGATTAGTGCCCTGGCTAAGGTCATGGCACGAGAAAGACCGCATAAAGGAAAGGGGAGGAAAAAGATATGTGGGGCAAGTTTAGAGTAGTTATGGCCATCACCTTTGTTGGTATGCTGGGGATGGCGATGTTGGTGTCGGCTTGCGCCCCAGCGGCGACGCCGACGCCAAAGGCAGGATGCCCCGATAGAATCGTCATCTGTTGGACCCCGCCCGACATAACAGGCGTCTTCAGGACGGCGACCGACTACTTCAATCTCTCGGCCTTGGATGCCCGAATCGCCGGGCTCGATGTCTCTATCGTCTCTCAAGCGCCTACCAGCCACATAGCCTTCGCCGACCAAGTGGCCATCATCGAGGACTTCGTGGCCAGGAAATGCGATGCCATCGCCATCTCCCCCATCGAGGTCGAGGTGGTCATCCCGGCCATCAAGAAGGCCAATGAGGCTGGCATCCCGGTGATCATCGTGAACTTACTGGAGCCCATCGCTGGTGTGGAGGTGGCCTCCTACATCGGCTTCGACAACACCATAGCCGCGAGGATCTCCGGCTTCGCCCTGGTGGACTACTTCGGAGGGCCGGGCGTCCTGGGTGCGGGTCGCAAGGTGGATATCGAGCCGGGCACCTATCTCGACCTGGCCTGGTGGGAAGACCTCTACGCCACCATCACCGATGAGGAGAAGGCTGCGGTCGAGGCCAAGGTGGCCATCATCGAGGGCGTCGCCGGTGGCTTCTTCTCCCAGGCGCGGCTCAACGGCTTCCACAGCGTCGTGGATGAATACCCGGGCATCGAGGTCGTAGGAGCACCCTGCGCCGCGGATTGGAACCGCGAGAAGGGGATCAAGTGCGCCGAGGACTTCCTGACCGCCAATCCCGATCTGGACGCCATCTGGGCTGCCTCCAACGAGATGGGCCTGGGCGCCATGCTCGCTTCCGAGGGTGCTGGTCGGCTGGAGCTAGCCGGGGAAGGTCCGGTGCTAGGTGATGATAAGGTAGCCATCTTCACCAACGATGTCACGCCCGAGTCCGCCGACAGGGTAGCCGAGGGGAAGATGGTAGCCGAGACCACCCATGGCTTCCCAGACTGGGGTTGGTATGGAACCGAGTTCGGGGTGACCCTGGTCTGCGGTGGGAAGGTCCCCCAGACCTTTGACATCAGGCCCAGGACCATGTATCAGGAGAACGCGCGCCTCTTCTACCCCCATCCTGCGCTGGAGCCCATCGACTGGAATACCATCAAGGCCGGTGGTTCCCCTCGCGTGAAATAGGCAGCATACTCAGCCTGGGTCAAGGAAGGGTCGCCTCCCGATAAGGAGGCGATCCTTCCCCACGAAGGGGAACTGAAGCCTCCTAGAGGATCGGACTTTAGACACGCGAAAGGAGGGAAGGATGAGGCTGGCTGGTAAAGTTGCTATCATCACCGGCGCAGGCGCAGGGATCGGTCGTGCCAGCGCTCTCCTTTTTGCCAAGGAAGGGGCCGAGGTTGTGGTTGCCGATTGTGATCCAGAGAAGGGGGCAAAGACCGTTAGGCTCATCAAGGAAAACGGTGGCGTGGCCATATTTGTTCAAGTGGATGTGTCTAAAGCAGCCGATGTCAAGAACATGGTGAAGGCAACCGTCGAGAGATACGGTAAGCTCGACATCTTGATAAACAACGCTGGAATCTACGCACAGGCCGATGTGGTGGAGGCTACGGAAGAGGAGTGGGATCGGATTTTGGATGTCAACCTGAAGGGGGTCTTCCTGTGTTCTAAGTACTCTATCCCTGAGATGATCAAGGGTGGAGGCGGGTCTATCGTCAACATCGGATCTGAAGCGGGCATCGTTGGCATCAAGAATCAGGTTGCTTACAACGTATCGAAAAGTGGAGTTATAGCCCTAACCAAGAGTATGGCTATAGATTTCGCTGCCCATAACATCAGGGTCAATTGTGTATGCCCTGGTACTACAGAGACCCCCCTGGTTAGGGCAGCCGTGGAAAGGGCGCCCGACCCGGCAGCTGCACGCCGCGCCCTGGAAGAGGTTCGCCCTGCCCATAGACTGGGGCAGCCAGAGGAGATAGCCGCTGGCATCCTCTACCTGGCCTCCGATGAATCCCCTTACGCCACGGGTTCGATACTCTCGATAGATGGGGGCTATACGGCCCAATAGGGGCCTTCAGGCGCTGTCAGCGGAGAGACGCTCCGTGCCTTTGAACTCCATTTGCCAGTAGAGTCAATGAGTGATATAAGTGATATATTAGAAATATGGCTCCTATTCCTTTGGTAGGAGATTCAATCCAACAAGGAGGTTGCGCAATCCGTGTCTTCTTCACTTATCTTGCGGGCTGAGGCGATTGACAAGAGCTATCCGGGCGTCCACGCCCTTGATCACTTCGATTTCGACCTCTACGAGGGAGAGGTCCATGCTCTTCTAGGCGAGAACGGTGCGGGCAAGTCAACCTTCATGAAGATCCTCAGCGGCTCTCTGCCGAAGGATAGTGGTCGGATCTTCCTTCATGGTCAGGAGGTCGACATTGTAAGTCCGCAGCACTCTCGGGAATTGGGGATAGGCATGGTTTATCAGGAACTAAGCCTCATCCCCGGTCTTAGTGTAGCCGAAAACATTTTCATGGGCAGACTCCCCAAGCGCAAACCGTTCGGGATCGTCGATTGGTCGGAAGCAACGTCGCAGGCTAAGAGGATCCTGGATGGTCTAGGTGTTGATATTGACCCCCGGGAGCGTGTCGGCAACCTCAGCATCGGCGAACAGCAATTGACCGAGATCGCCAAGGCTTTGTCCATGAACGCGCAGATTCTGCTCTTGGATGAGCCCTCATCGGCCTTAGCCGATGAGGAGCGAGAGCGGCTCTTCAGCATCCTAAGAGGGCTTCAAGAGAAGGGGGTGGCGATCATCTATGTCTCTCACCGCTTGACCGAAGTTCCCCAGATCGGCCAGAGAGTGACCGTCCTTCGGGATGGCAAGAAAATAGACACTCTCCCGGTGGATCAGGCTGATGAAGCCACCTTGATTCGGATGATGGTGGGCAGGGAACTGGGGGAGAAGTTCCCCAAGGACAAGATAGAGCGGGGCAAAGAGCTTTTGCGCATTGAGGGCCTGACGGTTAAGGGCGCATTAAAGAACCTTAGCCTGAATTTACACGAGGGCGAGATCTTAGGCATCTTTGGCGTTTTGGGAGCAGGTCGCACAGATTTTGCTCGCGCCCTCTTTGGGGTTCATCCGATTGATAGCGGTGAGGTCTTTGTCGATGGGAGGAAGGTCGAAATCTCCTCCCCTGCAGAGGCCATCGATCTGGGCCTCGGTTATCTCACCGAGGACAGGAAAGATGGGCTCGTGCCACGACTGGACATCCCGGCCAACATCACTTTAGCCAGTCTAAAAAAGATGACTCGACTAGGCTTCCTCAAGCACGATGAAGAAAGAGCATCAGCGGAGAAGTACGTCAAGGAGTTGGATATCCATACACCCAAGTTGAGCCAAAGGGTCGAGTTCCTCAGCGGCGGCAATCAGCAAAAGGTTGCCTTGGCCAAGTGGTTGTGTAGCCGGGCGAAAATCTTGATTTTCGACGAGCCCACTAGAGGGATCGATGTGGGGGCCAAGGTGGATGTCTTCCGTTTGATGAACGACCTGGCCAAACAGGGGGTGGGGATTATCATGCTTTCCTCCGAGCTGCCAGAGGTTTTAGCTATGGCTGACCATATTCTGGTGATGGCTGGTGGTTCCTTCGTAGCAGAATATGCGGGAGGCCAGGCATCCCAGGAAGATCTCATGAGAGGTGCTGTAGCGAGATAAGAAAGGAGCACACAAATGGCTAAAGATCCTTCGGGATCGAGCACTTCAGCCTTGGGACGGGTTGCCACATGGGTAGCCACACCTCAACTGAGGGTACGACTTGCGCTCAGGGCCGGACTGGTGTTAGCCGCACTTATATTTCTCTACTACGTCTGGACGGCGCCCCAATTCTTCAGTACTACCAATGCAGCCAATATGGGAGCGCGAACGGCCCCTGACATCATCCTAGCCGTGGGCCAGACGATGGTGATCATCTCGGCGGGCATTGACTTGTCTGTAGGGGCCGTCCTCGCCTTTTCAGGCTCATTCGCTGCGGTAGCCCATTGTTATTGGGGCGTCCCCGTTTGGCTGGCAATTTTGCTTGGCCTGGCATCCGGAACCCTGCTGGGTTTCATCAATGGCCTGATCATCACCAAAGGAAGGATCCCCGATTTTATTGCTACTTTGGGGATGAGTCTTACAGCCCGTGGCCTGGGCCTGATCCTGACCGGCGGGTTGCCCGTTCCCTCCCACCTGACAGCCGTCACCCTCAAGGCTTATCTACCCGATGTGATCATCTGGCTGGGGAGCGGGAATATCCTCGGTTTCCCAACAGGGGCGCTCGTGGGCTTGCTCATCGTCGCCATCGGGTGGGCGATCTTGAGGCACACCGGGTTTGGACGTGCCATCTTCGCCGTTGGAGGGAATAGGGAGGCGGCCAGGGTGTCGGGCATCAATGTTGACCGCACCAAGATCATGGTCTATGCCCTCATGGGGTTGCTGGCAGCGATCGGTGGCCTGGTGCTGAGCGGACGTATGAACTCCGCCAACGCCTTGATGGGAGATGGAATGGAGTTGCAAAGCATTGCTGCCGTGGTCATCGGTGGAACCAACCTCTTCGGTGGTGAAGGCGGCGTCATCGGCTCACTGTTCGGTGCTCTCATCATGGGCATCCTGCTCAACGTTTTGCGCTTGCACAATATGCAAGACTTTGCCCAGAAGGTGATCATGGGCTTGCTGATCATCGGGGTCGTCCTCTTCGATCAACTGCGAAGAAGGTACGGTGCTTAGTCTCGTTCTGGTCATGGAAGCGGGTGTCTGGTGGGGGGCTCTTGAGGAGGTGCAAGGGGCACCCCCATTCTTCTATAGGCAATCGAAGAGCGTCGTCGAGAAAAGGAGCAAACTATGAAGTATTCCATCAGCAACTGGATCTACGGCGACGAACCTTTGCGTATCACTTTCGAGCGGCTAAGGAGATATGGCTATGACGGCATCGAACTGAGGGGCGAGCCTCAGCGCTACGACATCCAGGAGGTGAAAGGGCTCTGCCGAGAGTTCGACCTCCAGGTCTTGTCGGTCTTAGGCTGGTCCATCTGGCCCCTGGAAAGGGATCTAGCCAATCCCGACCCTCAGTTGAGGAAAAGAGCGCTCGATTACGCGACCCAATGTGTGGACCTCGCATCTGCCGTGGGGGCACCTTTGGTGGTGGTGATCCCTGCCCCAGCGGGAAGGAGTAGCCCCTTGGGTGACGTCACTAGCGAGGAGGGGTGGGTAGCCGCAGCGGAGAGGGAATGGAACTATGCCGTAGAATCGGTAAAGGCTGCTGCTGCCTACGCTGAGCAGGAGGGCATCCTCTTGGCTGTGGAACCGATCAACCGTTATGAGAGCTTTCTGGTGAACAACGTGGATCAGGGGCTTCGTTTCGTCTCGGAGGTGGGGTCAAGGGCGGTAAAACTCCATCTAGACACCTTTCATATGAATATAGAAGAATCCGATATGGCGGAGGCCATTCGTAAGGCGGGGGGGTTATTGGTTAACCTCCACATCTCGGATAGCAACCGCTTGCCACCGGGCTATGGCCACACCGACTTTGGGACCATCATGAGCGCTTTGAGGGATATAAATTATGAGGGGCCCTTAACCCTTGAGCCGGTGCCTCCAGAGCCTAACGCCCTTCTGGCGGTGGAGATGAAGAAGCACTTGGTTCTCCGCGACCGGTATGCAGAGGAGTCGATAGCCTACCTTCGGCGATTGGAGTGGGTATGAAATACTCCATCAGCAACTGGATCTACGGCCAAGAGCCTCTGCGCACAACTTTCGAGCGCCTGAAGAGATATGGCTACGACGGCATCGAACTGAAAGGCGAGCCCCAAGAGTATCGCTCTCAGGAGGTGAAAAGGCTCTGCCGAGAGTTCGATCTCGAGGTCCTCTCCATCGCTGGCATCTATCCCTGGCCCACCGAGGAGAGGGATTTAGCGAACCCTAACCTTCGAGTGAGAGAAAGGGCTGTCGATTATCTCAAGGCGTGTATCGATTTCGGCTCTGCCTTGGGGGCGCCCTTGATCATCGTTGTCCCCTCAGCGGTGGCCAAGACCAGCCCGGTGGGCCACTTCGAAAGCGAGGAGGAATGGGTAGCCGCAGCGGAGAGGGAATGGAACTATGCCGTAGAATCGGTAAAGGCTGCTGCTGCCTACGCTGAGCAGGAGGGCATCCTCTTGGCTGTGGAACCGATCAACCGTTATGAGAGCTTTCTGGTGAACAACGTGGATCAGGGGCTTCGTTTCGTCTCGGAGGTGGGGTCAAGGGCGGTAAAACTCCACCTTGATACTTTCCATATGAATATCGAGGAGAGAGGCCCTGCCGAGGCGATACGGAAGGCTGGAGAGCTCTTGGTAAATGTACATATCGCCGATAGCAACCGGCAGGCGGTGGGCTACGGCCATACCGATTTTGAGGCCATAGTGAGGGCCCTAAAGGAAATCGATTACCAAGGAGCCTTGGCTTTGGAACCCTTGCCGCCCGTGCCGGATCCTTACGTCGCGGCGAGGCTAAAACGCTATCACCATCTTCGGGACCTCTACGCGGAAGAGTCTATCGCCCGTCTTCGCCAGTACGAGAAAGAGGTCTAAGGGCCTCAGCCTGCGCTGGTGTTAACAGGAGAAGGTTTGACTTATTCATCATCTATCATACGATGGGGTAGAACTAGCAAGGAATGGAGGTTGACGGAATGAGGAAATTCCTGGCGTGTATCTTGCTTTCAGCCTTTCTCCTCTCGGCCTGCGCACCGAAAGAGACCTTTCAGCAAGAATGGCCTAGGCCAGTTGAAACTTTCACCCCGGTGTCTAGTCCGAGTGGCGCGCCTACACCAACACGCCTCTTTGAGTGCGTCTCCTGGAAGTTGGCGCCAAGCTATCTAGGCCAATCACAATGTGTCGAGGGTCCCGTCCTCCGTGTTGACAAGTCGGAGGGAGCCTACCTCGTGATTTTGAGTAATGAACCGGGTTCGTTTTATGGCGTTTCCTTCGACCTCGATCTATCTGACTTGGCCGGCAAGAAGTGTGTGCGGATTGTAGGGACAATTGAGAGCCATAAAGGCCGACCGGCGATCATTATCAAGAGCCGTGATCAGATATTGCCTTGTTTGGGGAAGGAATAGCAGAGGAGAAGGTGCCTCGGGATGATTCCATGTGGAAGATATCATGGCGGCAATTATTGGAGGCTTGTCGGATCTGGACCTGTGTGCTTTTGGGGGATCTTCCCTCCCTGAGCGCGGGCTCTGGATGCCTTTCTACTATCTGAGAGTAATTCAACAATGAACCCTGTGAGGGTATGCGTCGTCGGTGTTGGGCGAGCCGGCATGGTGCACGCTAGGAATTTTAAGAACAACGTGCCAGGAGCCTCCCTTGCCGCTGTCGTTGACGCCGATCTGGAAGTGGCCGAGGTGAGGGCAAAGGATCTGGGTGTTGACCTTTTTTTCTCTGATCTCTGCCAGGCGTTAGACACGGCAGAGATTGATGCTATTTGCATCACCACGCCCACCTTCACCCACGCCGAGATCGCCATTGCTGCCGCCAGAGCAAGGAAACATATCTTCTGTGAGAAGCCCATGACCCTCAACCTGGAGGAGGCGGAGGAGATGATCCAGGCCGCTCGAAAGGCGGAGGTGATACTGCAGATGGGCTTCATGCGCCGCTTCGACCCCGCTTTCCGCATGGCCAAGGAGCGGATCGAGGGCGGCGAGATCGGGAGCCCTATGTTGGTCCGTTCTCTCACCCGTGGGCCGGGACTGCCTCCGCGGTGGGCTTGCGACCCCCGCACCAGTAACGGCATGTTAGCGGAGGTGAACAGTCACGATTTCGATACCATCCGCTGGCTGGCGGAAAGCGAGTTCCAGAGGATCTACGCGGAGGCCAATACCCTCAAGTGCTTCGACCTCAAGAAGGAGTTCCCCGATTTCTACGACAACGCTATAGTCTCCCTCCGCCTGAAAAACGGAGCCTTAGGAATCATAGAAGGCAGTTGTCCTGTGGACTATGGTTACGATGCCCGGGCAGAGGTCTTGGGGAGTGAGGGGGTGATCCTCATCGGCGAACTACAAGACACAGCCGTTGTAAGTTGCACGAAAAGCACTGGCCTCGTAGCCCCCAACTTCCCCGGATGGCGAGAGCGCTTCCGAGAGGCGTATATAGCCGAGGCGCGCCACTTCGTGGAATGCATAATCAAAGGAAAAGAGCCCGCGGCAACGGGCGAGGATGGGAAGCGAGCCTTGGAGGGGGTCTTGGCCGCGAATCGGTCTATAGAGACC
>CAZERB010000012.1:0-19808 GCA_964514645.1 uncultured Anaerolineales bacterium | reverse complement strand
AAGGAAAAGCCAAGGAGAGGTAATATATAGCCAGATATAAGATCTGCCGACGGTCTAAGGCTATCTGATAGGAATCGAAAGGTATGTAGTTACTGATAAGGTAGCAAGCGGGGAGGCTGAGGGAGAAGAGAAGGGAGTACGTAAAGAGGGAAGAAGGGAGATCCCGGCGTAGAAGTTTGGGGAAGACGGCCAAGGCGGTCCCTGAGGCTCCAAAGCCCAGGAGGGCTAGGCTCACAGCCATGAAGGCGAAATGATACCCTTGGGCCACGGAGAAGATGCGCGTGAGGGCTATCTCGAAGGTGAGGGTGGCCGTGGAGACAAAGAATATAGCCCAGTAGATGGGGGACATATAACCTCCCGGGAACGATTGAGTTAGGGAATAGTCCCCATCACGAATATAACAGACCCCAGTCTCCGGGTCAAGAAAGGCCCTCCTTGCCTTCCCTGTTGACAGTCTGAAATGGGGCTTGTTATAATGGGCCGCAGCGATGAGGAGGGAGGGGAGATGATAAAGTTTGCTACCGATGAATGGATCAAGGCCTTGATGGAGGTGATCAACAAGAGCGAGGCCTACGCCCAGGCGGCCCGCAACTGGGAGGGAGATTTCTACTTCATCGTGGAGCCAGGGGAGGGAGCGGATCTTCAACTTGAAGAGGGCCCTCAATATCAAGTTGGGCTGGAGGCCGGAAAGGGAGAGTTTGCCATCTCTTCTCCTGCAGTCTTTAGGGGAGGGAGGCACTGGGGGTTATGTGCCTGATGTGGAGAGGTTGTTGGTCGATTATTACCGCGTGCGAGGCTGGGAACATGAGAGTGGAAGGCCCACCCGTGAGAGGCTCTTATCCCTCGATTTGGGCGAGGTCGCCCAAGAGTTGTGGGGAGGGGTGAGATGAGAGTTCAAAAGGAGAGATGCACGGCTGTGGATATTGTCTCCTCACCTGTCCGGAGGAGGCTATCTCCTCGGGTGGCTGGGCGGCCATCGATGAGGCCAAATGTACTGACTGCAACCTTTGCCTCTCCGTCTGTCCTAACGACGCCTTGGTGGCCGCTAGGCCGGTAAAAGTGGCAAAGCCCAAAGTCCACGGGCGGTACGATGCGGTAGGCTCGGGGGCCGCCGGCGATCTCATCCCTATCGGCGCGAGAAGGCTTTTGGAGTATCTGCTTTGAACTATGGATGAGAATATCTTTTCCGCACTGGCGAAATACAGTTCGAAAGAAGGTGAAAATTACCTCACTGAGGCTTTCGTCTTTCTCCTCACGCATCTCTTGGAAAAGGAACGCAACACAGTGGCCAAGATTTTGGGAAGGCTCTGCGTGAAAGACGAGGGGTTCTGCTTCGACCCGGAACAAATTATTATCATTTCCACTCAAAAGACCACGGAGGAGGGCAGACCCGACATCGAGATATTAGCGCCCAACACGCGTATCTACATAGAGGTCAAATATGATGCGCCTTTAGGCTACAGACAGATCGAGCGCTACAGGAAAGCCCTGGAAGCCTACTCTGAAAAGAACAAATTGATAGTGCTGCTTACCCGCTTTGCTATCGAGTTAGAAGGAGGTGCAGAGCCAGACAAACATGTTCGGTGGTTTGAAGTCTACAACTGGCTGGCTGAGGCAGAAGTAGAGGACCCGGTCAGCGAATATCTCGTGCGAGCGTTTATGGATTTTATGGAGGAGAAACAGATGAGCATACAAAAGGTCGGTTGGGAGTATATTAACGGTGTACCGGCTCTCATCAATCTGATGAACATGATCCAGGTGGCGATGGAAAGCCTCTCCCTTCCTATATACCAGAAAACGGCTGGATGGGATTGGAAAGGTTTTTACATACTGGATGGTGACCATTTTTGCGGAATATACTATGAGAGACCGCTTACCGTTGTGTTTGAAATTCAACACAAGGGGAAATATGATTCGGAAGTCCTAGCGGAGCCTCGATATCCTGTTGAGGAAACCCAGCGGGCAATCCTGTTTCTTCTAGACCTGGAATCAACCCACTTCTTCTCCCTGAATAAGGATGAGCAGCTGGAGCTGATAACCACCTTTCTTCGGGCGAGCTTAGACGACGCTCAGGAAGCGAGAATCGGGGAGATTGAAGCGACGCAAAGCGAGGAGGGATGATGGAAAGAACTGAAGATCAGATGGTACCTGCCGGCCGGGGCTTATACTTCGAAGAATTCGAGGTTGGCTGGGAGGTAACCAGCCCCGGGCGCACGGTGACGGAAACAGATATCGTCCTCTTCGCTGGTCTATCTGGCGACTATAATCAACTCCACACCGATGCCGAGTTCGCCAAGGGGACCCCTTTCGGCCAGCGAGTGGCCCATGGGCTTTTGGGCTTGGCTATGGCCGAGGGTTTGGTTTGCCGCCTGGGGTTCATCGAAGGGACCGCGGAAGCGTTCTTGAGCCTCGCTTGGAAGTTCAAAGCCCCCATCTTTATCGGCGATACCATCTCCCTTCGAGCCAAGGTGACCCGCAAGAAGGCCCTTGGCCGTCTAGGTGGAGGGATAATAGTATTAGATATGGCCTTGGTCAACCAGAGGGGGGAGAAGGTGCAAGAGGGGGAGTGGAGGGCCTTGATCAAGGGCTCCAAAGGATAACCAGAAGATATATAGACCTTCTTCCCCTGCCCTAGGTGCAGACCTCTTTCCCTATTCCTCACTCTTTGTACTATTTGCCTCCTTGGCCTCTCCATGCTATACTTTTACTGTTCTCGAAAATAGCCTCCCTTGGGGAGAGGGTATAGAAAGGAAGCATAGACAACGCTATGGCAGAGGAGATAATTATCACTCTGGAGAAGCCCGGGTCGGAGATGACCCTGGATGAAAAGGTAGAGAAATCCAAGGAGATCATCAAGAAAGCCATCGAACATTGGAAGCCCCATATTGGGCTGGCCTTTAGCGGTGGCAAGGACTCCACCGTTATCCTTAGCCTTATTCGAGAGATCTACGGGCGGGTCCCTATCCCGGTCATGACCAACGACACAGGGGTGAAGTTCAAGGAGACTTACGAGTTCAGAAATCGGATGAAAGAGGAGTGGGGCCTGGATATGATAGTAGCCCGCCCCAAGAAAAGCTACGAGGAGGTCAAAGGGGAGCGGGAGAGGTGTTGCTATTGGTTGAAGATCGAGCCCTCGGAGCGGACGATGGAGGAAGAGGGATGGAAGGCTTGCTTCGTGGGCATCCGACACGATGAGCATGTGGCCCGCTCTAGAGAAGAATATATCAGCGAGAGAGAGAATGGCATCTACCGCGTGCACCCCATCCTCCATTGGAGGGAGGCGGATATCTGGGAGTATATCCGGAGAAACAACATCCCTTACAACCCTCTCTATGACAAGGGGTACCGGAGCATCGGCTGTAAGCCCTGCACCGTACCCACCCCTATGGAGGGCGTAGAGAGGTCGGGAAGGGACCAAGACAAAGAGGAGATCATGGAGAGGTTGCGAGGATGGGGCTACTGGTAGAGAGGGTAAGGAGGGAAGGGTTTGGAAACCCTAATCACCGGGGGAGCAGGGTTCATCGGGAGCAACCTGGCCCATAGGCTCCTCTCCAAAGGCCAGGAGGTGGTGATATACGATAATCTGGCGCGGAGGGGAACGGATAAGAACGTCGCCTGGCTCCGCGAGAATCACGGAGAGGCTTTTCAACTCATAAAGGGCGACATCCGGGATGCAGAGAGGCTAGAGAAGGTGGTAGGTGAGGTAGATCTCATCTACCACCTCGCTGCACAAGTGGCGGTCACTACCTCGGTCCTCGACCCCAGAGAGGATTTCGGAATCAACGCCCTGGGCACCTTCAACGTTCTGGAAGCAGCGAGGAGATGTAAAAACGAACCGATCGTCGTCTTCACCTCCACCAATAAGGTGTACGGCGCTCTGGAGAGTATAGAGGTCGTGGACAAAGGCAGTCGGTACGACTTCGCAGATGTTCCCCAGGGTGTTTCTGAGTCCTACCCTTTGGATTTCCACTCCCCATACGGCTGTTCCAAGGGGGCGGCTGATCAATACGTCAGAGACTACGCTCGCATCTATGGCCTCCCCACTGTCGTCTTCCGCATGTCTTGCATCTATGGCCCCCGCCAGTTAGGTAACGAGGATCAGGGGTGGCTGGCTCACTTCTTGATCTCTTCCCTTTTAGGACGCCCCATAACCATCTATGGCGATGGCAAGCAGGTAAGAGACATCCTCTACATCGACGATCTCCTGGCGGCTTTTGAGTCAGTCGTGGGACAAATCGAGGCGGCAAGAGGCCAGGTCTACAACATCGGAGGAGGGCGAGAGAATACGATATCCATATGGGTGGAGTTCAAGGAGATTCTGTCCGAACTCTTGGGACACTCGGTGGAGGCGGAGTTCAGCGACTGGCGCCCAGGAGACCAGGCGGTATATATAAGTGATATAAGGAAAGCCCAGCGAGATTTAGACTGGACGCCTAAGATATCGGCGAGGGAAGGGATCAAACGGCTCTTCCAGTGGGTCGCCAGCCATAGGGACCTTTTTGAGTGACCTTTAGTAGTTAGTACGAGTTTCCTATTGTTCCTCCTCTTATCTCCTGATAGAATGGGGCCGTGAGGTATCTGGCTCCATTTAAGTTTTTGACCTCTCTGGGGAGAAAAGGGCTATTTCTTCCTTTCTTGGGTGTCCTTTTACTCCTCTCCTCTTCTTCCATTTCCTCTCAGCCTTCTCAGACCGTGGTCCGCCCCCACCTGGGCTACGGGGCGTTCGTAGCCAACCTTGGCAATTTGAATATGGTCAACGACTTGGGCTTCGGCTGGTTCGCCCACCCTCTCTCTTGGGCGGATGCCGAACCCACAAATAACGATTATCGCGATGGTGAAGCGACTCTCAACAACATTATTGATGCAGCACAAAGCAACAACTTAAAACTGATCCTCCGAGTGAGCGATGCCCCAGGTTGGGCTTGGAATATGGGCAACCCCCTCGCTTGGGCTGCTGAATTCGGCGATTTCATGGCCTGGGTGGCCCAACACGTGAAGAGCCGCGCCCCAGATCTGGAGGTAGCCTACGTCATCTGGAACGAGCCAAACTTGCCTAACGAATGGGGAGGGAGAGTACCCCAACCGTCGTGGATGGTCGCCGTGCTCCAGGCCGCTTATCTCCGCATCAAAGCGGTTGACCCGGATGCAGTGGTGGTTGCCCCAGGAATGGCCACTACCGGGGGGCCGTTCTCAGGATGCGGGGTAAGTATCAACACCACCGCCGTGGGCGTGAGCGCCGCCTACGCGCAAAAACTCTTGGCCGCATCGGCAGTGAACGATTTGGAGTTCATCTGCGGCATCTACCAAAATGGAGGCCAGGGTTACTTCGATGTTTTGGGTACCCATCCCTATGGTTTCGCCTACGAGCCGGAGAGGAACCCCTCCTCAGTCAATGGCCTAGCCTTCCTTCGCGCCGAGCAGCAGCGATCCATAATGGAGGCTCAGGGGGATAGCGATAAACAGATGTGGGCCATCGAATTTGGCTGGTTTGTGAATAACTGTCCCGGCGAAGATTGCACCGGCCCTTGGACGGACCGCGCCTGGCAGATCGTCACCAAAGACCAACAGGCCGATTACCTAGTGCGTGCCTACGACTATGCCTACCAGAACTGGCCCTGGATGGGAGTGATGACCTTCTTCAACCTGGATTTCAATATCGCGCCTTGGTACGTTTGTTGCGATCCTATCCGGGGATACGCCATCGCCGGCAATCCGGCCTATAATGCGCTCAAAAATATGCCAAAGTATACCTCTGGCTCCATCACCGGCACGGTGCGAGATAATCGAGGTACCCCTTTCATGGGGGCCACGGTGGAGGTAGTGGGGTACGGCACCACCAAGACCGGGTGGGGTGGTGAGTATGAGTTTCCTACCCTCCCTCCTGGTACCTACGACCTCAAGGTCAGCGTCAGCGGCTACGGCACCTTGCAGCCTATGCGAGGTGTAGTGGTGAACGAGGGAGAAACGCTGACCGACGTGAACTTCTACTTGCCGCCGCCAGATAACGTGGTGGGCAACTGGGATTTCGAGAGCGACCTAGATTCTTGGGCCACCGGAGGCAACAATATACCTACTGTCACTAACGATGCTCACACCGGGGATAAGGCTGCCCGATTAGGCGGGGCAGCGGTCGGCGACTCGTCTATAGCGCAGACGGTGGATATCCCTGCCGATACCTATCGACCTACCCTCTCTTTCATCTACAAATACCCCTCCCAGGAGATGGGCGAGGTGGCGCAGATCACTGTTGCGGGGGTCACCGAATCCATCCCCGCCTCCTCGGAGTGGGCTCACCACTGGATAGACCTCGATGGACATCAGGGGGAGAAGGTCACCATCCGCTTCACGGTCAGCGAGAACGGGAGCAGCCCCTCTTATCTATACCTCGATGAGGTGAGCCTGGGAAAGGCCTCTGGCGGCCCTTACAAAGGGTATTTCCCTCTTGTCTACAAAGGCTCTTAGCCTCTTTGTCTCCTCCCCTTTACTATGATAAGATAGCGGCATCTAGAGGAGCGTCGCTATTCCTATGTCTCAAACCACGGAGCGGGCAAAGAAAGGCATCTCCGGCCAACATCTAGCCATCTTTCTGCTTATAATTTTGGCAGGCTTCGCCCTTCGCCTATATCGCCTGGGTTATGAGAGCCTCTGGTATGATGAGACGGTGAGCGTCCTTCTAGCCCAAAAGAGCCTTCCCGCTCTCACCGCTCATACGGCAGGAGATATCCACCCTCCCCTCTACTACTACATCTTACATTTCTGGATCCGCCTGGCAGGCTCCAGCGAGTTCTCCTTGGGTTTCTTATCCCTCGCCTTCGGTGTTCTCCTCATCCCTCTTTTGTTCCACCCGGGTCGCAGTCTCTATGGGGTAAGGATCGGCCTTCTGGGAGCGCTACTTTTGGTCCTCTCCCCTTTCAACCTCTGGTACTCCCAGGAGGTGCGGATGTACACCGTAGGGGCTTTCCTAGGTCTCGTCTCTCTTCTCTTCTTGCTGCGCCTGATAAAAAGCCAGCCACGGCTCCAGAGGAGGTATTGGGCCGGGTATATCTTGGCCTCAGTTTTGGGTCTATACACCCTCTATTATTTTGCCTTCCTTCTTGTTGCCCAGAACCTGTTGGTCATTGGCTGGTGGCTTGCCAGGCGGGTCAAGGGGAAGCAAAGGATCTCGCTTTTCTCCTGGCTCTCTTCGCAGATCGGTATCTTACTTCTCTACCTTCCTTGGCTCCCCATCGCCTTCCGCCAGGCTACCAATCCCCCGGTTCCCCCTTGGCGAACTTTTACTTGCTTCGCTCAGGTGGGAGTAGAATCGTGGTCGGCTCTATCTTTCGGCCAATCGGTGGATCCAAAGGTCATATGGCCTCTTCTCCTTCTGGCTCTCGCTCTTTTTACTCTCGGGCTATTTCACTCCTTCAGGATGGTGTCCGATTCATGGTTCGTGCCCCTCTCTCTGGCCGGGCACACGCTCCTCCCTATCCTTCTCATCTATCTCTTCTCCTTGATCGTCCCCCTCTTCCACATACGGTACGTTTTCACCTACTCACCGCCTTTCTACCTCCTTCTGGCGGTTGGCTTAGCCAAGTTGCCGAGGAAGCCCTTGGTTGCCATGAGCCTGCTTTTCATCCTTGGTGGCTCAGCCTACTCCATCTATAACTTCCATTTTGATCTCCTTTACACCTCAGATGACCACCGAGGGGCGGTGGAATATTTGGAGGAACGGTTGAGGCCTGGAGATGCGGTTCTCATCAACGCCGGATACGCTTACCCCCCTTTCCTCTACTACTATAAGGGGCCCATCGCCTGGCGGGGGAGGCTGAGGAACTATCAAGGTGTGGCCGATATAGGAGAGGGGGCAGTGGTTCTGCAGACCGGCTCCATCGGTGGCCAAGTGACTCTAGGATGGGGGAACCCAGAATCCGATTTCTATGCCACCACTGAAGAGGAGACAGCCCGCGCCTTGGAGGAGGTCTTCTCTCGCCACCCTCGGCTCTGGGTTTTCCGCATCTACGACACGGTGACGGACCCGCAGGGCTTCATCCGTAAATGGCTAGAGGAGCATGGCCGGAAGTTCGAGGACCAACTATTCGCCGGGCAAAGTTTCATGCGCGTGCAGGGCTTTCTCACCCACCCTGACCCTATCTATGAGGTGCCAGATCTACCCCATCGGGTGGGTGTGGAGTTGGGGGGCCAGGTGAGGCTGGAGGGGTTCGAGGGCGAGGCGGCTCCAGTACGAGCCGGCCAGGCCCTTGACCTAGCCCTCTACTGGCGGGCTACCCAACGGCTGGATATCGACTATCATGTGGTCCTCTACCTGGTAGATGGCCAGGGAGAAGTCTGGGCCCAAACCGACGAGATGCCCCTCGGTTCCCTCTATCTCACCTCTCGCTGGAAAGAGGGCGAGGTTACGCGTGAGCCTATGCGTTTGGAGATCCCCAAAGGTACGCCGGGGGGAGAGTATACCCTCCAGGTAGCCATCTATGACCTAGCCAGCGGGCAATTTTTACTGGTGGAGGACGAACGGTGGCGGGCAGATGGGGAGCGGGTCCTATTGGGGTCGGTGGTTTACGTAAAGTATCCCTGAGGGAATCGAACCTTAGTAGAACCTCTGCGCTGCTCCAAGTAGACGAGAAGAACCGAGATATCGGCGGGGTTAACCCCCTGAATGCGGGAAGCCTGTCCCACCGTAGCCGGACGGAAACGCTTCAATTTCTCTTGGGCTTCTTTCCGCATCCCCACGACGGTCTCATAGTCAAAATTATCGGGGATCCTCCGCTCCTCTAGACGCTTGGCTCGTTCCACCTCCTGGAGTTGCCTCTCGATGTAGCCCGCATATTTAGCCATGATAGCCACCTCTTGTATCGTCTCAGGGGACAAGGGTTGGGGGCTGGGAACCAGGGCCTCGATCATACCATGGGTAGTTTCGGGGCGACGCAGGAACTGCAAGGCGTTTACCCCTTCCTCTAAGGGGTCTAGACCCCATTGAGAGAGCCTATCATTGGTCTTATGAGAAGGCTTGAGCCAACTATCTTGCAGTCTTTCCAGTTCTTCTCCGATAGCCCTTCTCTTCTTTTCCACGGCCTCGTATCTGGCCCGGTCGAGCAGCCCCACTTTATAGCCCAGCGGGGAGAGACGGAGGTCAGCGTTATCCTGGCGCAAAAGCAGCCGGTACTCAGCGCGGGAGGTCATGAGACGGTACGGCTCGTTGATCTCCTTAGTCACCAGGTCATCGATGAGGACACCGATATAGGCTTGATCGCGCCGCAATATCAGTGGCCTTTCACCCCGCACGGCAAGCGCAGCGTTGATGCCGGCTATGATCCCCTGGGCGGCCGCCTCCTCATAGCCGGAGGTGCCATTGATCTGCCCGGCCAGGAAAAGCCCTCCTATCAGTTTCGTCTCCAAGGTGGCCCTTATCTGGCTGGGGGGTACGTAGTCATACTCTACGGCGTACCCCACCCGGGTCATCTCCACCCCCCTTAAAGCGGGGATGCTCTTTAGCATAGCCAGTTGCACGTCTTGGGGAAGGCTGGTATACCCCCCTTGCACGTAGACCTCCGTCGTATGCCAACCCTCTGGCTCCAAGAAGAGTTGGTGCGACTCCTTGTGGGCGAAGCGAACCACCTTGTCTTCGATGCTGGGGCAGTAACGAGGGCCGATCCCCTCGATGAGGCCGGTATAGAGAGGGGAGCGGTCCAGGTTTGACCTTATGATCTCGTGGGTCTTCTCATTGGTATGGACGAGGTAACAAGGAAGTTGCGGCCGCCAATCGGTACCTTCGAGCCGCGGGTAGATAGGGTTCGGCTCCCCATGAATTAAAGGCTTCGGAGGGAGGATCCCGGCTTCAGGGTAGGAGAAGGTGAAATAGAGCGGGGTCTCGCTCCCCTTCTGCACCTCCGTTTTGGAGAAGTCGATGGTCCGAGCGTCGATGCGGGGCGGGGTGTCGGTTTTGAGCCGTCCCAAGGTGAAGCCCAACTCAGCGAGGGAGATAGAGAGGCCAACTGCTGGACTCTCCCCGGCCCTTCCACCGGGTCGAGTCTGAAGGCCGGTGATCAGCCTTCCGTTGAGGAAGGTACCGGTGGTGAGGATTAGCACCTGGGCAACATACCGCCAGCCGATGCTCGTCTCCACCCCTATCGCCTTCTCTCCCTTCACCAGGATCCGCTCGACAGTAGCCTCTTTCAAATCGAGGCCTGGAGTGCTCTCTAGGGTATGCTTCATGGTCAGGGAATAGAGCCTCTTGTCGGCTTGGGCTCGAAGAGCCTGGACCGCTGGCCCCTTGCTGCTGTTGAGCAGCCTTATCTGGATGAGGGTGCGATCGATATTGCGGGCCATCTCTCCGCCTAGGGCCGCTATCTCCCGAACCAAGTGTCCCTTGGCTGGCCCCCCTATGCTGGGGTTACAAGGCATCTGGGCCAGAAGATCCAGGTTCGTGGTGAGGAGGAGCGTACGACACCCCATCCGCGCCGCTGCCAAGGCGGCTTCGCACCCCGCGTGGCCGGCCCCTACTACGATAACTTCATATCGAGAATCGCTGGCCTTCTCCAAATCAGCCCCCAAAATATCAGTATATTCCACTCCCCCCGGCCGCGCAACGCTCCTTGACAAGGGGAATCGACTGTTGTATAGTGGCTTTCGCTCCTCTCCGAAGGGAATAATTTTACCTTCGGAGATGATTGTGATATAATAAGAGTAAGTTAGTCCTCAATTGTCGCCTAGATGATTTAGACCGTTTTCTTTTGTCCTAGCAAAAGGTGTAGGATCTAGAAGAGAAGGCCAAGGGTGATGAGGGTCAGGCTTTCGATCAGGGAAACGAGGGGCGAGTTCGTAAGGAGGGTGGAGGAGATCAGCGGACAGGAGATTTTGGCCTGCAATCAATGCGGTAAATGCTCCGCTGGTTGCCCCGCGGCTATGGCTATGGACCTCCTCCCCAGCCAGGTGATAAGGTTGGTACAACTTGGCTTAGAGGAAGCCTTAACTTCCGAAACTATCTGGCTCTGCGCTTCCTGCCTTACCTGTCTCTCCCGCTGTCCTAAAGGGGTAGATCTTCCCCGGATAATGGAGGCTCTGCGGCAACTGGTGTTGCGTAAGGAAGGTGATCGCCTAGAACTCTCCGCTCTCCCGGCCGATTTTCTGAGCCAAGCCCCCCAGTTGGCCATCATCGCCGGCTCGCGAAAGTATCTCTCTTAGGTTGAGCGGGGAAGATGCGGTACCTCTATTTTCCCGGCTGTACCCTCTCTACCAAGGCTAAAGGGTTTGCCATGTCGGGCGAAGCCTCGGCTAGAGCCTTGGGCATCGATCTCGTTGAACTCTCCCAATGGAACTGTTGCGGCGCTACCTTCCCCCTGGCCACTGACAACCTCCTGGCTCTCGTAGCCCCCACGCGCATCTTGCTCAACGCTCAAAAGGAAGGGGATCGCCTAGTGGCCCTCTGCTCCATCTGTTACCATGTCCTAAAGAGAACGAATAGACTCTTGAGGGAAGAGGCGGATAAACGGGAGAAGATCAACCTCTTCATAGAGGAGGAATATAGGGGGGAAGTCCAGGTTTTCCACCTCTTGGAACTGCTGCGAGACGAGATAGGCTTCGAAGCCTTAAGCGAAAGGGTAGAGAAGAGGCTCCAGGGGTTAAGGGTGGCCCCCTATTATGGCTGTCTTCTCCTCCGTCCCTTCCAGGAGATCGGCTTAGACGATCCCGAGGAGCCAAGCATCTTAGATGACCTCCTTGCCAGCCTCGGTTGTGAGGTGGTAGAGTTCTCCCATAAGACCGAATGTTGTGGCTCCTATCTAGCGATGAACTCCAGTGAAGTGACTAGGGAACTCTCCTATGCCATATTGCGCTCCGCCCTGGCTAGCGGAGCCCAGGCCCTGGTGACCAGTTGTCCCTTGTGTCATTTCAATTTGGATTACAGGCAGGAGGAGATGGCGGCGCACTATCCAGGCTTCACCCAGATACCGATATTGTACTTCACCCAACTTCTAGCCATCGCTCTGGGTATAGAGGGTGAGGCCTTCGGACTGTCTGATCATCATGTCGATCCTCGCCCCCTATTGGTTAGCAGAGGTTTAATGTGAGTGACAAGAAGGCCATGGTCATCGGGGGTGGGATCAGCGGCATGCAGGCAGCCCTCGATATCGCCGACAGCGGTTACGAGGTGGTTCTGGTGGAGCGGCTCCCCTCCATCGGGGGCCACATGCACCAACTCTCGGATACCTTTCCCACCTTGGATTGCGCTCAATGTATCCTCACCCCCCGCACGGTGGAGGTGGGCCATCATGAGAAGATAAAACTTGCTACCTACTCAGAGGTAGAGGAAGTTAGGGGAGATTTGGGCGACTTCAGGGTGAGGGTGAGGCGAAAGCCCGCCTACGTCGACTGGGAGAGGTGCACAGGCTGCGGCCTATGCCAGGAGAAATGTCCTTGGTGGGTGACCTCTGAGTTCGAGAGGGGGGTAGGGAAACGGAAGGTCATCTATACCCTCTCCCCACAGGCGGTGCCCAACAAGCCGGTGATCGATAGGGAGCATTGCGTCTATTTCCAAAAGGGGGGCAAGTGCGGCGCTTGCGCCAAGTTCTGCCCGGTGGGGGCTATCGATTTCCAGCAGAAGGAAGAGATCTGGGAAGAGCAAGTAGGGGCTATCGTGGTGGCTACAGGCTACGATCTTTACCCCATGGAGCGGCTACTTGAGTATGGCGGGGGACATCACCCCGATGTCATCGATGGCCTTCAGTTTGAACGGTTGCTTTCCGCCTCGGGACCCACCGTCGGCGAGATACGCCGTCCCTCCGATGGAGCGGTACCAAAAGAGGTGGTCTTCGTCCAATGTGCCGGCTCCCGAGACCCAGAGCGGGGAGTGGCCTACTGCTCCCAGATCTGTTGCATGTATACGGCCAAGCAAGCGCTCCTCTACAAGCACAGGGTTCGCGATGGGCAGGCTTACGTCTTCTATATCGACATCCGCACCGGGGGCAAGGGTTACGAGGAGTTCGTGCAGCGGGCCATGGAGGAGGAGCGAGTCCTCTACCTTCGGGGCAAAGTGTCGAAGATCTTCCCCCAGAACGGCAAGGTCATGGTCTGGGGAGCGGATACCTTGAGCGGAAAGAGGGTAGAGATAGCAGCGGATCTAGTCGTCCTTGCCACCGCTGTCCTCCCTAGCCAAGGCAGTTTGGATTTGGCAGAGAAGTTGGGGATAAAGATCGACGAGCGTGGCTTCTATGAGGAGGCTCACCCCCAGGTGCGGCCCGTAGAGAGCGGAGTCCCGGGGATCTACCTCGCCGGAGCGGGCCAGGGGCCCAAGGACATCCCTGAGGCGGTAGCCCAGGGGAGCGCCGCGGCGGCGAAGGTGCTGGCCATCTTCGCCCCAGAGGTTTCACCATGAGGAAAGTTGGGGTCTTCATCTGTCATTGCGGCAGGAATATCGCAGATTCAGTGGATGTGGAACGAGTAGCGGAGACCCTGCGCTCTTATCCGGGAGTTGCTTACTCCATCGACTACCTCTATATGTGTTCCGACCCCGGACAGGACCTTATAAAAGAGGCGATCGCCAAGAGAGATCTAGATGGGGTAGTGGTAGCGGCCTGCTCTCCGGCCATGCATGAGACCACCTTTCGCCGCACGGTGGCGGCCGCGGGGCTCAACCCCTATCTGTGTGAAGTGGCCAATATCCGGGAACAGTGTAGTTGGGTTCATCGTGACGATATGGAGCGAGCCACTCTAAAGGCTATCCGGATCATCGAGACCATGGTGGCAAAGGTGTGCCATGATGAGCCTCTTGTTCCGCTGGCGATGCCCCTTGTAAGGCGGGCTCTGGTTGTCGGGGGAGGGATAGCCGGGCTTCAGGCAGCCTCGGATATCGCTGCCGCCGGGTATGCGGTGATTTTGGTGGAGCGGGAGGAGAGGCTGGGAGGACGGATGGCCCAACTTTCGGCCACCTACCTGAACTTCGACTCTACCGTGGATCTTCTACGCCAAAAGATAGAGGCGGTCACCAGAAACCCCCATATCACCGTTTTAACCAGGGCCCAGGTAGGGGAGTTGGGCGGTTACCTAGGCGATTTCAAGGTCAAGGTGCGCCGGCAAGGGGATGAAGAGGAGTACAAGGTAGGAGCCATCGTGGTGGCCACCGGCTACGACCTTTACCCCATGGAGCGTCTGGTTGAGTATGGCGGGGGACGTTACCCCGATGTCATCGATAGCCTTCAGTTTGAGCGGTTGCTTTCCGCCTCGGGACCCACGGCAGGCGAGATACGCCGTCCTTCCGATGGTCGAGTGCCCCAGGAGGTGGTCTTCGTTCAGTGCGCAGGCTCCCGGGATCCGGAACGGGGGGTATCCTACTGCTCCAAGATCTGCTGCATGTACACGGCCAAACAGGCGATGATCTATAAGATGCAGGTGCCCAAAGGACAGGCCTACATCTTCTATATCGATATCCGAGCCTTGGGGAAGGGGTATGAAGAGTTTACCCAGAGGGCTATGGAGGAGCATCGAGTCCTTTATCTTCGGGGCAAGGTCTCGAAGATCTTCCCCCAAGATGGGAAGATGATAGTCTGGGGAGCAGACACTCTAAGCGGCAAGGGGGTGGAGGTGGCCGCTGATCTAGTAGTTCTGGCTACCCCTATGGTGCCTAGCGCGGGCGCTGTGGAGTTGGCTCAGAAGTTGAGGGTGGCCACCGATGAGCATGGCTTCTTCAGCGAGGCTCACCCCAAGTTGCGACCGGTGGAGAGCCTTACGGCAGGGGTCTATCTGGCCGGGGCGTGTCAAGCCCCTAAGGATATCCCCGAGGCGGTGGTCCAGGGAAGTGCCGCCGCGGCCAAAGTGCTCTCCCTCTTCTCCCAGGAGAAGATAATCCATGACCCTATAGTGGCCGTTGTGGACTCGGAACTCTGCGCCGGCTGTGGCATCTGTGTGGAGGTTTGTCCTTATGAAGCGCGGGAGATCCATCCCCTTACCAAGATCGCCGTAGTGAAAGAGGTCCTCTGCCAGGGTTGTGGGGCTTGCCTTGTGGCCTGTCCCAATAAGGCTTCGCATCTTCGTAACTTCGCTCCGGCCCAAATAATGGCCATGATCGAGGCTCTGGCCTAGGGAGGATAGATGGAGGTTCGCGAAGTGGCCCTCAAAGTAGGCTCACCTTTTCTTGGGGTGGTGAACCAGCGGAGCGGGCAGTTGATTCAACTCTGCTATTATTGCCATAAATGCACCGCTGGCTGCCCTGTAGCCTTCGCTATGGATTATGGCCCTGATAGGGTATTGAGGATGATCCAATTCGGGTTAAAGGAGCAGGTACTTAGCAGTTCCGACATCTGGATCTGTGCCTCCTGCGAGACCTGTGGAACGAGATGCCCTAATGAGATCGATATCGCCCGTGTCATGGACGCCCTGCGGCAGATAGCGGTGGAGGAAGGGGTTACGACGAAGGAGAGAAACGTGCCCCTTTTCCATAACCTCTTCCTCTCCATAGTTAAGAGGCTGGGGAGGATGCATGAGGCTTCTTTGATGGGGCTCTATAAAGCGCTTTCGCGGGATCTCTTCTCTGACCTGCCCAAAGGAGTGAAGATGGTCCTCAAGGGGAAGATCCCGCTTTTCCCCCATCGTATCAAGGGGAGCGACGAGGTGAAAAAGATCTTTGAGAGGAGCGGCTAGTGCGCTTTTCCTACTACCCTGGTTGCAGTCTCCAGGCCACGGCCCTGGAGTACGACCTATCCACTAGAGCCGTCCTTAAGCGGCTGGGCGTGGAACTGATAGAGCTTCCAGATTGGAACTGTTGTGGCGCTTCCTCAGCCCATAGCCTAAATGAGACCCTCTCCCTAGCCCTACCAGCCAGGAACTTGGCCTTAGCCCAGCGAGAAGGGGTTGACCTTCTAGTCCCCTGTGCGGCCTGCTTCAACCGACTGAAGGTGGCGGAAAAGGTCCTGAGAGAGGATCCCATCAAAAGGGAGAAGATCGAGAAGGTTGTGGGCTTCCAATATGAAGGTGACTTTGAGGTACGCCCCCCATTAGATCTCATCGGCAATCTAATAGGCTTGGAACGGCTCCATAGCGTGGTTCAGAGACCGCTCTCAGGGCTGAGACTTGTCGCCTACTACGGTTGCCTTCTGGTGAGGCCGCCAGAGGTCGTCCAGTTTGAGGACCCGGAGAACCCACAACTTCTGAACCGGTTGCTTCAGGCTTTAGGGGCCGAGCCCCTGGAGTGGTCTTACGCCACCGACTGCTGTGGGGGCAGCCTCGCTTTGACCCGCGTCGACCTGGCCAAAACCCTGGTCATGAAACTGGCATGCAAGGCTCAGGAGGCAGGAGCCCAGGCGATGGTGACCGCTTGCCCTCTCTGCCAGGTGAACCTAGAGATGAGGCAAGAAGAGATGCCTATATTTTACTTCACCGAACTTGTAGGTTTGGCTTTGGGGCTCGAGGAGAATAAGAATTGGTGGGGTAAGCATCTCATAGACCCTCGGCCCCTCTTGCGAAACCTCGATTTAACCGATTGACCGAAGAGGCGGATAGATGACCAAGAAAGATGCCGTTCTCATCATAGGTGGCGGCATAGGGGGGATGCAAGCGGCCCTTCTTTTGGCGGAGGCCGGGTATAAGGTTGATCTTTTGGATCGTGCCCCCGCCTTGGGAGGCTCGATGCCCCTCTTGGACCGCACCTTCCCCACCAACAGTTGCGGCCTCTGCTTCATGTCCCCGGATCCGCCCGCCTACTGTCCCTTTATCGAATGTGAGCGCCATCCGAATATAGAGATATGGGCTTACGCCGAGGTAGAAAGCCTGGAAGGAGAAGCGGGCGATTTCCGCGCCTCCATCCTCAGAAAGGCTAGATATGTGGATGCCGAGCGGTGCACAGGGTGCGGAGATTGTGCCCTAGTCTGTCCCGTGGATGTGCCCCGCGAGTTGGGAGAAGGGCTAGAGAGAAGGAAGGCGATATATCGCCCCTACCCTCAGGCCATCCCTAGCGCTTACCTTATCGACGGGGAAACCTGCACCAGATGTGGGGAATGTCTCAAGGTCTGTAAGGCCGAGGCCATCGATTTAGAGATGAAAGATGGGCATCTTCAATTGGCGGTCGGGGCGGTGATCCTCACCCCTGGCTTTCAACCCTTCCCCGCGGAATTGAAAGGCGAGTTCGGCTACGGTCGATACCCCAATGTGGTCACCGGCTTTCAATTCGAGCGGATGTTGAGCCTCACTAGCCCTTCTCATGGGCTCCCCCAGCGTCCCTCCGACGGCCAACCTCCTAAACGTATAGCCTTCATCCAATGTGTCGGCTCTCGCGACCCTTCCCAAGGCCGCGGCTACTGTTCTTCGGTCTGCTGCATGTACGCCACCAAACAGGCGATCTTGGCTAAGGAGAGGGCAGCCGAAAGCGAGATCACCCTCTTCTATATGGACCTTCGAACTTTCGGCAAGGGTTACGACCGGTACTTGGAGCGAGCCCAAAAGGGGTACGGCATCAACTATCAACGGAGCATGGTCTCAGCGGTCAAGCAGGAACCAAAAAAGAAGGACCTCTTTCTCTCTTATGTGGGTGAAGATGGACGACCCCGGGAGGAAGGGTTTGACTTGGTAGTGCTCTCCACAGGCTTTATTCCGCCACCAGAGGCTAAGGAGCTGGCAGAGCGGGTGGGCATCGCCCTCAACGAATATGGCTTCTGCCAAACGGCCGAGTTCGCCCCCACTGAGGCCTCTCGGCCTGGTATCTTTGTGGCTGGCGCTTTTGCCGAGCCCAAGGACATCGCTGAGACCATAGCCGAGGCGGCCAGCGCGGCAGCCAGTGCTGCCCGCCTTCTGGGAAGGAGCCGTGTCTCGCCGCCCAAGGAATATTCTCCTGAGAGGGAAGTGGCCGACGAGGAGCCTCGAATAGGGGTATTCCTCTGCCGCTGTGGGGAGGAGATAGCGGAAGCGTTGGATCTCGTCCAACTGAGAGAGTTCGCCCAAGGATTGAAAGAGGTAACCCTGGTTCAAGAGGTGGGCTATGCTTGCCAGCCAGAGGGACTGCAAGAGATAAAGGAAGCCATTGCCGTTGAGAGGGTGAATCGGGTGGTGGTGGCCGGCTGTAGCCACAGGCTCTACGAAGAGGAGATGCGGAAGAGCCTGCAGGAGGCCGGCCTCAACCCCTACCTTCTGGAGCGGGCGAACCTGCGGGAGGAGTGCGCTTGGGCGCATAGGAATAGGCCCCAGGAGACCACAGCCAAAGCCAAGAGCCTTCTGGAGATGGCGGTAGCCAAGGCCCGGTTGCTGAGACCCCTGAAGAGGGCCACGCACGAGGTGACCCCCGGAGTCCTTGTCCTTGGAGGCGGTTTGGCAGGGATGACCGCGGCCTTGGGCTTGGCTGAGCAAGGCTTCCCGGTCTATCTGGTGGAGAAAGAGAAGGAGTTGGGCGGCAACCTGCGCCACCTCTATTACACCCTTAGGGGCTCAGACCCCCAAGCGTTGTTGCGCTCTCTCGTAGAACGGGTGGAGAGCCATCCCCATATCAAGGTCATGAAGGAGACAGAGATCACCTCCTGCGAGGGCTCAGTCGGCCGTTTCCACTCTACTCTCCTGACCGGCGATGAAAGATTGATCGTTGAGCATGGAGCCATCATCGTAGCCACGGGAGGGCAAGAGGCAAAACCGACCGAATATCTCTACGGCCAAGATCGGCGGGTGATCACCCAGCGGGAACTGGAGGCCCGCCTGGCGAGGAACGAGAGTCTAGAAGAGTTAAATACGGTAACGATGATCCAATGCGTTGGCTCCCGAGAGGAAGGGCGTCTCTACTGTAGCCAGGTCTGTTGCTCCCAGGCTATCAAGAACGCTCTCCGCATTAAGGAGGGGAAGCCAGAGGCTAAGGTCTTCGTCTTCTATCGGGATATGATGACCTACGGCTTCCAGGAGGAGTATTACCGTCAGGCAAGGGAGGCGGGGGTGATCTTTATCCCCTACGAAAAGAAGCCCCAGGTCGAATCTAGAGGTGATGGGTTGCAAGTCCAGGCAGAAGACCCCCTCCTGAAGCGTGAACTGGAGTTAGAAGCCGACCTACTGGTCTTGAGCCCCGGGATAGTCCCCTCCGAGAACGAGAGGCTGGCCCAGATCCTGGGCCTCACCTTAGACGAAGATGGCTTCTTCCAGGAAGCGAACCCCAAGGTGGCCCCCATGGATTCGGGGGTAGCCGGGATATTCCTCTGCGGTCTAGCCCAGGGGCCGAAACCTACCCCCGATTCTATCTCCCAAGCCAAGGGGGCCGCTTTGAAGGCCGCCTCTCTGTTGGCTAAGGAGCAACTAGTAGACAAGGCTACCGTCCCTACCGTCAACGAGAGGCTCTGTAGCGGCTGTGGCCTCTGCGTCTCCCTCTGCCCCTACGACGCCCGGAGGCTCAATGAGGAGAATCGGGTGGCGGAGGTGATAGAGGCCCTCTGCCAGGGGTGTGGACTCTGCGCCGTGGCCTGCCCCAACGGGGCCACCCAGCAGAATCTCTATGAGATGAGACAGGTTATGGCCGTGATGGATGCTGCACTATAAGAGAGGTCAAAAATGAAGGAAGATTTCGAGCCTAAGATCGTGGCTTTCCTCTGCAACTGGTGCGCCTACACGGGGGCAGACCTGGCGGGCACTTCCCGCATTCAATACCCGCCCAACGTGAGGATCATCCGCCTGATGTGCAGCGGGGCCGTGGATCCGGTCTATATCATCAAGCCCCTGCTCGATGGGGCTGATGGCGTCCTCATAGGAGGCTGTCACCCTGGCGATTGCCACTACCAAGAGGGGAACTACAAGGCTCGCCGACGGGTGGCTATCCTCAAGAATATCCTCCACCAGATGGGGTTCGATGAGGAGCGGGT
>CAZERB010000011.1:0-21385 GCA_964514645.1 uncultured Anaerolineales bacterium | reverse complement strand
GTCAAGCACACGAATTGAATCCGTAAACCGTGGATTGTTGGGGGGAAAGACGGTTTGGGGGTGCGATAGGTAACCTTCTTGGCTGTTGACAGGTGCACTGGGGACAGCAAGAGATAAAGGGGTTCCTGGGATGACGGCCGGGCCTGGTCTGACGATGAGAAAGACCTTGTCTGGGGAAAAGTTAACCTGAGATCGTGTGTTAGGAGGGAACTGACGCCACCGTGGAAAACCGTCTTGTGTCCCAGGCAGCCTTAGCTTGTATCCCAGAGCACTCCCCTGATCCTCCTTCGTGCCGGGGCAATAAGCGCCTGTAAGATATCATCGGCTATGCGCAGCAGAACCTGGCCGGCGTGGCTCACCAGCCGTCCCATCACGGTGAACACCGAAAACCTCAGCCGTTTGGGGTGGGCCTGGGCATATTCGTTGGGCAGAGCCACCTTCTTGAGCAGTTGCAGCAAGTTGTGGGTGATCACCTGTAGCCTGAGCCAGGCAGCGTTGGCACCGTGCCTGGCGCTGGGGAATACCCCCGCCGCCAGCTCATTCACCAGGATATGGTGCACCTGCTCTATCGTGCCCGCCTTGCCTCGCTGCCATTCCAGAAGGGCTTGCCCTTCCATGTCCCAACGATTGCTCACCACCGCAAAGTGGCGCACTCCGGCCCCGTCCTCAAATAGCTTCCCTTGCTGAGGGCGTAGCCTTACCGCCAGGTAGCGATAGGGTTGAGTATCTTTCTTCTCACCCCTCCGGCTGGGCACATAGGGCACCTCGGCCCACTCCCGTATCACCCCACCCTTCTCCGTCTGCCATATCTGCCAGGCATCAGCCGGCAGCCGCTCGATCTCCTGCCTCAGCTGTGGACTCATATCAGCACTCACGGCAAACTGCCACCCCCGGCTATCCCAGTGGTCAAGATACTCCTGCTGGTAGGCGGCTGAGTCAGAGCGCACCTTCACCCGCCACGGGCCCGGCGGTAGCATTTCATAAGCCTCCTCTACCAGCCGGCTTATATCCTTGGAGGCGGGCACATTCCCCTGCCGGAACTCATCGGCCAGCACCAGCATGGTCTCCGCCCAGGATACCTCCATGGGTTGGTAGGCCTTGTAGCCATCATAACAGTATTGGGCACTGGCTTTGGTCGTCTCTATGAGCTGAGCATCTACATCCAGGGTCACCTCCCACCCCGGATGCTCGGCCTCGACATAAGCCCATATCGTTCGCCGATTCACTTCCCTAAGCCCAGCCAGGGGCCTAGATTCGGGTGGGATGAAACTGCCTTGCAGCACCTGCCCCAGCATCAAAGCCTCATCGTGGAACCCGTCCAGCCACTGCCGGGCTGTCTCTGGCGCTGGTGGCCGGTAACCCAATATCCCTTTTAAGCCAGCGTCATCCCTGAGATGCCCCATGTCCTCCACACACTCCCCACCCAGAGCACTCAACAGCACAAAGCTCTCCACCATCTGCCCCTGCTTCAGTCCCTTGGCTGACCCCTTGGCTGGCAACACCTTGTTAGCCACCCCATCTACGCCCGAGCGGCGGAACAATTCCACCACCAAGGAAGCACCCGCCCATGGGGTGGATGCCTCCCGCAAACCTCCCACTATCTTCACACCCAGGACTTCCGACGGTCGCTTCATCGTAACCTCCTGGGTGATAGCTTACTACATCTAAACCGTATTTGCACCACCCTAGAATCCACGGATCGGGGTTCCAGCCCGCCACTTGACAGAATCCGCCTTCTGTGCTATACTTTCTCGTTGTAGGACGTAGTAAGTTCAAGTTTCATATGAAGTGATGGAGCGTTCGGACTTACCAAGTTCGGGCGCTTTCTCTATATGAAGGCCGAACCAACTCCGCCCTACAAAACATCGTAGGAAAGGAGGTACAAGGCAGTGGAAAAGCGAACCAAAGGCACAGTCAAGTGGTTCAACAGCTCCAAGGGCTACGGCTTCATCACGCCAGAAGAGGGCCCGGACGTCTTCGTCCACCACTCGGCTATCCAGGCTGAGGGGTTCCGCAGCCTGCAAGAGGGCGATCAAGTGGAATTCACCATCGAGAGCAGCCCTAAAGGGCCCCAGGCCACCAATGTCGTTAGACTGTAGCCTGTTCTAAAGATGCAGGTTCCCAGCCCCGGTGGTAAAATCCGCCGGGGCTTCTCTTTGGTTAAAAAAGCCCCTCTCTTGCGAGAGGGGCTTAACTCTGCTGTCTCAAGCGTAGTTGCCGGCTTAGTACTCCGGCATGGGCGGCATCGGGGCCTTCTCCTTCTCTGGGATGTCGGTGACGAGAGCCTCAGTGGTCAGCATCATGGCCGCGATAGAGGCCGCGTTCTCCATCGCCGCCCGTGTTACCTTGGCGGGGTCGATAATCCCCTTCTTGTACATATCGCCGTAGTCCTCCTCCAAGACGTCGAAGGCGATATTCTTGTTCTTCTTGCTCCTATGGAGGCGACGTACCTCCTCTAGGACGACGGCCCCGTCGTGGCCCGCGTTCTCGGCCAACTGACGCATCGGCTCCTCCAAGGCTCGCTTGACGATAAGATAGCCCGTCCGTTCATCACCCAAGACATCCCCGGGGTCGATGGCATTTATGGCGTTCACCAAGACCACTCCACCGCCGGGGACTATCCCCTCCTCCACGGCTGCCCTGGTCGCGGAGAGCGCATCCTCTACCCGGTGCTTCTTCTCCTTCAACTCCACCTCGGTGCCCGCGCCCACCCGGACGATGGCCACGCCACCAGCCAACTTGGCCAGCCGCTCCTGAAGTTTCTCCCGGTCATAATCGGAGGTGGTGGTCTCGATCTGGGCCTTTATCTGCTCGATCCGCCCCTTGATGTCGGCCTCCTCGCCTCTCCCCCCGATCATGGTGGTATCATCCTTGGTGGCTACCACCTTATCAGCCATGCCTAGATCGTTGATGGTGGCCGTCTCCAGTTTGCGCCCCACCTCTTCCGAGATCACCGTGGCTCCGGTGAGGACAGCGATATCTTGAAGCATAGCCTTGCGCCGATCGCCGAAGCCGGGGGCTTTGACGGCTAAGGCGTTGAAGACACCCCGCAGTTTATTGAGAACCAAGGTGGCTAACGCCTCACCCTCCACATCCTCCGCGATGACCACAACCTGTCGCTTCCCTACCTGGGCCAACTTCTCCAGGATGGGGACGATATCTGTGGCCGCCGAGATCTTCTTGTCGGTGACTAGGACATAGGGAGCCTCCAAGATGGCCTCCATCCGCTCTGGGTCGGTGATGAAGTAGGGAGTGAGGTAGCCCCGATCGAGTTGCATCCCCTCCACGTACTCTGTCTCGAAAGCCAGGCCGGTCTTGGACTCTTCGATGGTGATCACTCCGTCCTTGCCCACCTTGTCCATCACCTCGGCGATCAGTTCGCCGATCTCCCTATCCGCAGCGGAGATAGCAGCCACATGGGCTATCTCCTCCTTATACTTCAACTCCCTTGCCTGGTCTTTTATAGCCTCCACTACCTGCTTGGTGGCCTTCTCGATCCCTCGCTTGACGATCATGGGGTTGGCACCCGCGGCCACGTTTTTGAGCCCCTCGGTGACAATGGTCTGAGCCAAGACGATGGCCGTGGTAGTGCCATCGCCAGCCACATCGTTGGTTCTAGTGGCCGCCTCTTTCAGGAGCTGAGCCCCCATATTGGCGTAGGGTTCCTCCAGTTCGATCTCCTTAGCCACCGTCACCCCATCATGGGTGATGGTAGGGGCACCAAACTTCTTATCCAAGGCTACATTCCGCCCCTTAGGCCCCAAAGTCGTTTTTACTGCGTTGGCCAGTATATCCATCCCTTTCTTGAGTTTGGAACGCGCTTCCTCTGAAAATACCAACTGTTTAGGCATAACTCTCCTCCTTTTGGACTACTTTACTATAGCCAGGACATCGCTCTCTTTTAGGATGAGGAGTTTCTTATCATCCAGTTTCACTTCTGTCCCGGCGTACTTGGCGAATATCACCTTATCCTTGGCCTTCACCTCCATGGGCGCCCGCTCGCCGTTCTCCAGGAGACGGCCAGGGCCCACAGCGATGACTAACCCCTCCTGGGGTTTCTCCTTCGCCGTCTCGGGCAGATAGATGCCCGCGGCCGTGGTCTCCTCCTTCTCGATGGGCTCCACGATAACCCGATCGCTTAAGGGCATAAGCTTAACCGCCATCTTATCCTCCTCCATCTCTAGTGATGAGTCAAGATACCCTACCAAAGCCTGAAGATGGCTTTAGTCCTCGCGCATACTATTAGCACTCTTAAGCCAAGAGTGCTAACAGCCTATATCATAACCGATAAGTTACAAAAGTGCAAATCTATTTAAGAGCAATGAAGTGAGTTCAAAGCAAGTTTTTTACCTAAATCTTATGAAAATGATATGTTATTCTCTTTATCTTCAAATATTTAGTTCTTTCTCACGTTTACAGAAGAAGAGTTGGAGGCTAGCGACTTCAGGGGGATTCCTCCAGGGGCTTAAACCCTCGGCCCACTACCTCGTGGCGGGGCGGAGGGAGCACCGCCGAACACTATAATTTCTCAAAGCACTCCAAATCAAGCACAAAGATAGTGGCCCCCCCGACCTCTATGGGCACAGCATTGGCGATATGGCCTTCAGTGGTTTCTATCATCGGGACCAAAGGGTGAACGTGTTTGATACGACGGTGACAATTTTCTTTAATGAGGTGCAACACCGTATCCACCTTTGAAGCATCTACCGCGGTCAAAATGGTCACGTTGCCCCGGCGCAAAAACCCCCCCATGGTGCTGATTCTGGTGGCCTCGTACCCCTCTTTTACCAGGGCTTCTATAAGTTGCCTGGCATCCTCGCTTTGGATGATAGCGATAATTAATTTCATCTCCCCTCCCTTCATCACATGAGGCCAGCGATTTGGAGATAGCCAAAGTAGCCTGCAAAGAGCACCAGGAATACCCCAAAGAGGGCCCGTAATTGTCTGCCCTTCAGTCTTAAAGATAGGTGAGCCCCCAGATAGGTAGCCGGAATCACCCCTAGGGCAAGTTGGAGCATTAGCCTAGCGTCGATATGTCCCAGCCACCAATGCACGATCGTGCCAGGGAGGGCAAAGGCGCCAACGACGGCGAGGGAGGTAGGCATAGCCTCCTTAACCCGAAAGCGTAATAGAAAAACAAAGGCTGGTACTAAGAGGAACCCACCCCCGTTGGCCAAGAGGCCTGAAAGAAACCCGATGCCAAACCCGATAAGGACAATTTCCCACCATTCCGATTGGTGAGAGGCTCGAGAGGCTATAGCCTCTCTTCTTTGAACCGTGATGGCGGTAGCAAGGAAACGGATACCTACCAATAGAATAAAAAAGGAGGTTAGCAACATAAGCCCGTGACCTGAGACGAACCTCGTTGCCATAGCGCCTAAGACTACCCCTGGCGTGCCTGCTAGCGCGCATAGGGAAAACACCCTCAGGTTAACCAGCCCATGCCGGTAGTAAGTTATGCCCGCAGTGATGGCGACAGGGATGGTAATGGGCAAGGGCGTGGCTAGGGCAATCAGGGGAGGCACCCCCAAGAAGATCCTCAAGGCGGGCGTGCTTATGCTGCTTCCTCCTACTCCAAACATTCCCGCAAGAAAGCCGATAACAAACCCTAGAAGATAGGCCATTGGCTTCCTAAAGTTTATTCCTCCCTCTTTTCACAATAGTCCAACCCTTCCCAGGCCGGTTGGGCGTTGGGATCCAGGCGCACCGCGGCGTCGAAGTAGGGGATCGCCTTCTCACACTCCTCAAAGAAGACATGGGACCAACCCAGTGTGTAGTAGTATTCGGCGGACTCGGCGCCCAACTCTATGGCCCGCTCGAAATTGTGAATCGCATCCTCATATTTCCGTTGGACGTAGTAGGTGAGGCCCAAGTGTCCATAGGCGTTGGCGAACTGGGGATCCGCCTCTATCGCCCTTTGAAAGAAGGCCAAGGCCTTCTCATAATCCTCCTGTCCGAAGTAAAGAAAACCTAAGAAGTCATACCCTTCCGGGTCTTTGGGGTCCACCTCTACAGCCTTCTGGAGTTGAGTGATGGCTTGGTCATAATTACCCAAAGCCCAAAAGTTCTTGCCCAAGCGGATGAAGAGGTATCCTAAATGGGGCGCGAGTTCTGTAGCCCGTTTATATTCAGCGATCGCCTGGCGGTAGTTCCCCATCCTTTCCAGGACGCAGCCATAGTTGAAGTGGACCACATAATTTCCATCGTCCAACTGGATGGCTATCTTGGCGTTCTCTAGGGCCTCATCATATCGATCTTTGTCAGCATAGGCGGCAGCCAAATAGGCGTAGGTCTCTCCATAGCCAGGGTCGATCTCTATGGCTCGAAGCGCCGCCTGGATAGCCTCATCGTACTCCCCGCTCCAATCGAGAGCCATGGCCAAAAGGGCATACCCCTCGGCATCCCCGGGGTCCAACTGCACAGCCTTCTTGGTCTTTTCCACCGACTCCGAATACCGCCGTCTGATAGCCAGGAGTTTCCCCCAACGGGCATAAGCCGTGGCGCTTTCAGGGTCGATCTCCGTCGCCCGCTCATACTCCGCCAAAGCCTGGTCTATCTCTCCTTGGGCAAAGAGAGAGTCCCCGCTCCCCAAGTGCTCCTCCGCCGTCTCTACGACCTGGGGGGTCGGTTCCTGCCCCACTAGCTCTGGCCTTTGCTTGGCCAGGTAGAGCCCTGCCGCAGCGACGATGATAGCCGCGATGAGCGACCACCTCAGAACTGGGCTTCCTTTTCTTTCCGGACGAAGATACATACTCGAGGGTTTCTCCTTCAAAGTCTAAGGCGTTCGCCTCAAAAATTATAGCATCGCTGGCCCATAAACCAAAAGGTCATCTCTCCAGTAGGTGGAGCAAGCCCAGATCGCTTAGCGTTCGGCAGTAGGTAACCAGAAGTTCGGCCGCTCTCTTTCCCGTCTCCATCTCCGCCAAGTTGACTATCTCATGCAGGCTTCTTTCTCCATTGGCCCAGTATAGGGTAAGGGGCAAGAGATACCACAGGGCATTGCCATACCTGTGCTCCAGTCGCCACCACCTCTCTCGCTCTGCAGAGCCCAAGCGGCGAAGGTAAGGGGTCATAGGGATGGGCCCTTTGTAGAGGCGGCGGGGCACAAGCCGCCGGGCTTCCTCCTCCCACTCGTTTTCCGTGGTATTCACCTCCTCGTTCCTTAACCCTGGAACGCTCTTCAACTCTCGCCGGGTGAAAGAGGAGATTTCGCGCTCAAACCCTTTTAACTCTATATCCGCTAGCCGTCGGAGGGAGCGCAAACCCAAAATCCCCTGGTTTTGAAGGCGACCGACTTTCCTAACTAATTCTCTCCCTGCCCTTCTTTCCTCCTGCACTAGGCGCACCAACCTCTCCTTGAAACGACTTACCATCTCCCAGGCTAGCCAGGTGGCCTCTTCGCGTCCAGCCAGGGCCAAGAAATAGGCGTAAGTGGCCGCCACTTTGCCCACCCGGGCCAACATTTGGGCATCCACCTTATCCAGAGTATCGAGGCTGGTATGATAGAACCTGTCCGGCCACTGGATGAGAAGGGGAGAGGGGATCCCCACCGTCGGATCGGAGAGGATAATATGATCGCTGCCCCCCGAGAAGGGGGTGCTACCATAACGGAAGGACGGGTAACCTCCCGCTCCAGCGTACCCTGAGGTATCCTTGGCTACCGCCTCTAGCAGCCGTTCCAAGAGGTCCCCTGAGAAAGCAGGGGTGGATCCAGGGAGCCGCTCCACCACTAGGGTGCTCCCGCAAAGTTCTTGGTCCTCTCCCACCATATCCAGATTGAGACCGGCGATCATCTGGGGTAGCCTCTCCTCATGGGCTGCAAGGTAGGCGTAGGTGCCGGTCAACTCTGGGACGAGAAGGAAGCGGAAAGTCCGCCTGGGCTTCTTCAGTCTGCCCCTGAGGGTTAGTCTATGCAGGGTACGGGCCACCTCCAGGAGGGTCGCCGAGCCAGAAGCGTTGTCGTTGGCCGACCATTGGGGGTGGCAGAGATGAGCCACTACTACCACCTCCTCATCGCTCTCCCCTGGCAAAAGGGCTGAGACGACCTCTAGGCTTCCATCCCAGAAGCGGCTTATCACCTTAGCCCGAACCTTGGCCGCCGATCCCCTCTTAATCGATCGTCGGAGCCGTTCCCCTTCTTGAGGCGAGAGCACGAAGCCGAAGCACTTCCTCTCCCCTCCATACCACCAGAAAGATGTGTACTCATGGGCGTTATCGAGGCGACGCTCCAGGCCGGGCAACTCCTTTATCCCGTCGTAGATGATGCCAATCGCTCCCCCCTTCTCCACGGCCAGATAGTAGACCCTTCTAACATCGCCCTTGGTGAGCACCACCTTTCCTTCCAGATTCAACCCTTCATACTCCTCTACATCCAGCCCATCCTCCAAAAGCACGATTTCAGCCTCCCCCTCAAAGGGAGCGCTCCTTTGGATGAGGGAGAGTTTGATCTCCCGATAGTCGGCCAATTTCCGAGCCTCCGGCTCGAGGAGATGCAATACCCCCTCGCTCGCTTCCCACTCCTGGAAAGAGGGTTGAGCCCAGAAGTTGACCCCTTCTCTGGCCGGATAATTCAGGATCTCGGCCTCCAAACCGAAATCCAACAACTTCTGGTAGGCGTGCTCCGCCGCCCGCCGGTAACCGGGGCTGGCCTGAAGACGATGGTATTGTATGATCTCCCCCACATACCGATGGGCAGCCAGCCCCGAGAACTCCTCCCCTACCGCTTCTATGATCTCTCTGAACATCTCGGGAAGAGTGTACACCATCTCTTAGCAAAGTGGCAAGGGTCAACTAGACAGGGGTAAGGAAAGAGGCTATAATCGCTTCCGATGCGCGGTAAAGGGCTCTCGATCTCTCTAACTTTTTTCTTCGTGCTCGCTTCCTGTCGCAGCGTTACGCCTCCCAGAAGCGCTGTGACCCTGGCTACCGTGGAGGTTTACCTCTCTCCTTGGGGTTCTACGGTCACGGTCGATGGGACTCCTAGGGGAGAGACGCCCCTCATTCTCACGCTCCCCCCGGGGAGCCATAGGGTGCGGGTGGAGAAGGAAGGGTATGAGCCTTTGGAGCGGGAAGTTACTTTAGCCTCCGGTCAAAGGGAAAGCCTGGGAGGAGAACTCAAGGACATAGCCGCCCCGACCCTGAGCCTCTCCCCCCTGCCCGGCCAAGTCGAGGAGGGTAGGCAACTTGCGATCACGCTAACCGCTTCGGACAACGAGAGGGTGAAGGGAATCGAACTTCTCATCGATGGGGCGCTTGTTTACGAATCCTCTGGCGACTCTCTCCTTTACCTCTGGGATACCCCTTCACTTCCGGGTGAGCACCTTGTTTTGGGCCGAGCCTACGATGAAGAAGGGAATATGGGGGAAAGACAGGCGGAGGTAGTGATCAATAGTGTGGAGACGGCTACGGCTACGCCTACGACGATACCTATAATCACTCCAGAGCCGACCCCTCTAGCCGTTCAGGTAACGGTGAAGGAGGCCGAGATCACCATCCCCTCCTACCCTTACGAAGCCTACCTCCGCGAGGCTTTTGATACCCAATATGGGACCCCCTACCTATGGCTGGACCGGGCCGCCTACGAATCAGCCTCCCATACCCTGGTCGAAAAGAGGTTTAAGGCGATCATACTGGAGAACGAATATCTAAGGCTCACTATAGTCCCTGAGTTGGGAGGACGGATCTACAAATGTCTCTTCAAGCCTACTGGCCAGAACCTCTTCTATGAAAACTCGGTATTAAAACCCTCCTACTGGGGCCCCCTCACTAGGGAGGAGAATTGGTGGCTGGCCGCGGGGGGGATGGAATGGGCTTTCCCCAAAGATGAGCATGGCTACGAGTGGGGCACGCCCTGGCAGTACTCGATAGGGTACAAGGAAGGAGGCATCACCCTCTCCCTCTGGGATACCGAAGCCGAGAGGTTGAGGGTCAGGGTCGATATATCCCTCCTCCCTGGCAGGGCTTACTTCACCCTCAGGCCCCATATCGAGAACCCTACTTCAATAGAAACCCAATATCAATTTTGGAGCAACGCCCTTTTGACCTTGGGGAGCAAGAGCATGTCTCCAGAGACGAGGTTCATTTACCCTACACCTCAAGTGATCGTTCATGGCAGCGGAGACCCAAACCTCCCCCAAGCGGGAGAGACGATGAGTTGGCCGATCTATAAAGGGCGAGATATGAGTTGGTACGGCAACTGGGTAGGTCATCTCGGCCTTTTTATCCCCCAGCCGAGCCAAGATTTCGTAGGGGCCTACAATCATGAGACCGACCTGGGCGTGGCTCGCATCTTCCCCCACCAAGAGGCACCGGGGGTGAAACTCTTCGCTATGGGGAGCGGCTTCCCCTACACCGATACCTACACCGACGATGGGAGCCAATATTTCGAGATCTGGGGCGGCGCCACCCCTACCTTCTGGGAGTACGCCACTTTAGCGCCAAGAGAGGCCAAGGAGTGGGTCGAATATTGGTACCCCTTCTGGGGGACGGGAGGGCTGGATTTTGCCAACGAGAGGGCGGCCCTTAACCTCGATCTAAGGGAGGGGGTGGTAGTTCTGGGGGTAGCCACCACCTCCTTGGAGCGGGGCACCATCTCCCTTCTCCTGGACGGTCAAGAGATCCATCGTGAGGCGGTAACTATAAGCCCCGCGCAACCCTATCGGCGCGAGATACCGATAGGTGCACCCGGCCCCTTTATCCTTCACCTCTTAGGACCCGGGGGGGAGAGCATCACTCAGTATGAGGAATGAGCCTTTGGAACCCTATTCTTGGCCTGAGGAGCCGCTATTCTGTGTCCGCTGCGGCACAACCATCGCCGCCGATGAGCTCTTCTGTCCCCGCTGCGGGGAAAAGATAGAGAGGAAGATCGCTTCCCCAGGCTGGGGGTGGTATATAGGGCTCCTCCTCCTGGCTATCGCTCTCTTCCTCTGCATCTTGGGCATCGGAGCCCTGGGTGCCTACCAAGGCTTTGAGGAGCGGTATCGTTTGAATCAAGGGACGAGTCTGTATAAACTATCTTCTCAGATGACAAGCCACCAGATGGCCATCCTCTGTGTCGGCGAAGCTGGGCTCATCTTTCGAACAGATCTCCATAGCGTAGGGACAACGAGGATGGAACCGGCAGCCCGAGGGAGGGTTGATAGGACTGGGGATCTCGCCCTTGGGGATGATATGCTCCCGTCGGGCTCTTGGGTTGGGGACAGGCACGGCGGATAAGAGGGCCTCGGTGTAGGGGTGCTGGGGATGGGAGTAGACCTCCTCTAGAGGCCCCAACTCCACTATCTTACCCAGATACATAATAGCGATCCTATCGCAGATATATTTGGCTGTAGCCAGATCGTGGGTAATGAAGAGGTAGGTAAGGTCGAACTCTTCCTTCAACTCCATCATCAGATGAAGGATGAGGGCTCTTACCGATACGTCAGCCATGGCTATAGGCTCATCGGCGACGATGAGATCTGGGTGTAAGATCAAAGCCCTGGCTATCACCACCCGCTGTCTCTGTCCGCCTGAGAGTTGATGGGGATATTTCTCGTACAGCGTTGCCGCAGGGGTCAAACCAACCCTCTCCATTATCTGAATGACCAGATCTCTCCCCTCCTGGCCTTTGGCGATACCGTGGATCTCCAGGGCGTGCCCTATCGCCGCCCCGATCTTCATGCGGGGGTTCAAAGAGGCGTAAGGGTCTTGGAAGATCAACTGCATCCGCTGACGGAGCCGGCGCATCTCATCGTCGTTCACAGTCAGGACGTTCGTCCCGTCGAAGAAGATCTCCCCCCTTGTAGGCTTGATGAGGCGCAGGATCAACCGCCCAGTGGTGGTCTTTCCGCTGCCGCTCTCGCCGGCCAGCCCGAAGACCTCCCCTCTCCTCACCTCGAAATCTATCCCGTCCACCGCTCGTACGTAATCCAGCCTGCGAGCCAAGAGGGTCTCCACGAACGACTTCTGCACGGGGAACCATTTAACCAGGTTGCGGACCTCAACTAACTTCTCGGACATCTCACCCCTTTAGTAGAGATGACAGGCCACCAGGTGCTCTCTCTCCACCTCTTTCATGGGCGGTTCTATCTCTTTACACTCCTCCTTCACATAAGGGCAGCGGGGGTGGAACCGGCAGCCAGGCGGAGGCTGTATGAGGTCTGGCGGAGAGCCGGGCATAGTCGCCAGCACCTGTTCTGTGAGGCTTATATTGGGGATAGAGCGCAAGAGTCCCTGGGCATAAGGGTGCTTCGGTTCTTCGTATAGACGTAGGGCCTCAGCCACCTCCACCAGTTTGGCCGCATACATCACCGCCACTCGATCAGCCAATTCAGCAACGACCCCCATATTATGGGTGATCAGGATCAAGGTCAGTTCATAATCCCCTTTTAATTGCTTAAGGAGGTCTAATATCTGGGCCTCCACGATGACATCTAACGAGGTAGTGGGCTCATCGGCGATGACCAATTCCGAGTTTAGGATGAGGGCCAGGGCGATCATGACCCGCTGTCTCATGCCTCCGGAGAGCTGATGGGGATAATCCTCTAGCCGAGAGGGGTCTATCCCTAGCCTATCGAGCATCTCCCCCGCCCTTTTCCAGGCCTCCGTTCTGTTGATCCCCTGACCATGGGTAGTGATGGTCTCCACGATATGATCGCCGATCTTTTGCAGGGGGTCAAGGCAGGTCATGGGATCCTGAAAGATCATAGAGATCCTGCTCCCCCTGATCCTCCTCATCTCCTCTTCATCTTTCTTTAGCAGATCCTCGCCAGCGAAAATAATATCTCCTCCCACAATCTTGCCCGGTGGAGGGACGAGTCTCAAGACGGAGAAACCTAACGTAGATTTGCCGCATCCGGATTCCCCCACCAACCCTAAGGTCTCCCCCTTCTCCATCTCAAACCCCACCCTGTCCACCGCTTTCACCACCCCAGCCCGAGTAGCATAGCGAACCTCTAGATCCTCGATACGCAAAAGAATCTCAGCCATGCCTTCTATTTCTCCGTGAGGCGGGGGTTCAGGATCTCGTTCAAACCCTCGCCTAACATACTAAACCCCAGAGCCACCAACGCTATCATCATCCCTGGGAAGGTGATAATCCACCAATAGCCTCCTGGCAGATAGGCTTTGCCACGGCTAAGATCATACCCCCAGTCCGGCAGGGAGGGATCGATCCCTAGACCTAGGAAACTCAACCCGGCCTCGGTGAGGATGGCGTCGGCAATATTAACCGAGAAGATGACCACCACCGAAGGGATGACGTTGGGGAAGACATATAGGCGTAGTATGGTAGCCGCCCTGGCCCCCAGGCTTCTTGCGGCTTCCACGTAGAGTTCCTCCTTCACCGATAGGACCTGCCCCCTCACCATTCGAAAGTAGGTAGGGATATAGACTACCGCGATGGCGATAGACATATTGATCACCCCGGGACCTAGCATGGCTGCCATAGCGATGGCCAAGATGAGTCCTGGGAAGGCGTATATACTGTCCATAGTGAGGGATAGAACCCTATCGACTTTGCCTCCCAGGAAGCCAGAGACGAGGCCCAAGGGGATGCCAACCGCTGCCGAAAAGGCGGAGGAGAGCAGGGCAACAGCCATCACCACTTTGGCCCCATATATGATGCGGCTGAAAACGTCGCGTCCTAAATTATCGGTCCCCATCAGGTGTTGCCTGCTGGGGCTGGAGAACGGGGTGCCAACGCCTTTTTCGGGATCGTAGGGAGCCATCCCAGGGTAGAAGGCCGAGAGAAGGCTGATAGTGATGATGGCAAAGACTATGATGCCTCCCACCATGGTCATATACCCTTCAGCCCCGTACCATTTGGCGGCCGCTAGGAACCGCCCCAAAATCCCCACCTTCTCAGGAACAAGCACTCTCTCCATTTGGCTACCTCTTAGTATCGGATACGGGGATCGAGCCTAGCGTAGATGATATCTACCGTCAGGCTAACAGCCATCACCAGTAAGGCGAAAAATACCACCCCCCCTTGAATAGATGGAAAGTCGCGATAGGCGATCCTATCGACGAGGAAACGTCCCATCCCCGGCCAGGAGAAGGTAGTCTCGGTGAGGACCGCTCCCGCCAAAAGCAAGGCGAATTGCAAACCTATCATGGTGAGGATGGGGATGAAAGCGTTCTTCAAAGCGTGTTTGTAGACCACAACCCTTTCCGGCAGCCCTCGAGCCCTGGCGGCGGTTATGAAATCTTGCTGGAGGACATCCAGCATGTTGCCTCTGGTCAGGCGAGTGAAAACGCCAGAAAGGTACAAACCAAGGGTGAGGGAGGGGAGGATGAGATGCTTGATAGCGCTGATGAGGCTGGCTGGGTTGGCAGTCAATATGCTATCCAGGACGAAGAGTCCGGTGATGGTCTCAGGAGCCATCCGGGTATCTATCCGTCCATAGACGGGGAGCCAGCCTAAACGGACCCCAAAGATCAACTGTAACATCAACCCTAACCAGAATACCGGTAAAGCGTAAATGACGATGCTGTAGATCCTGAAACCGTAGTCGGCCGCGCTTCTCCTCCTCTGGGCCGCGTAGGTTCCGCTGAAGACACCGATGACCACGGTGATGATCATGGAGAAGATAGAGAGTTCCAGGGTGGCGGGGAATTTCGCCTTAAGGTCGCCCATCACCGATCTGCCCCGCACGGGAGCGATAGAGGTGCCCAGATCGAGACGAAGCAGACTGAATAGGTAGTTAAAATATTGGGCATCGAAGATGTCTATCCTTATTTTGAGTTCTGCTACGGGGGCCCAGCCCTCTATCTCCCTCCCGGGTATCTCCACTCGTACCCATCTTTGATCGTCGATGGTGGTCTCCTCCAAGACCTTCACCCCAGCGCTGACCCGACGAAGCCAATCTAACCTCTGGGGGGAGATCAAACCCTCAAAGCCCCCACCAGAGGCGAGCCGTACCCAGTCACCCTCGGGGGTGGTGACCCTGTCGGTGACGGACAACTTCTTGCCTTTCTCCAATATGAGCGCCGGAGCCTCATCACTGCTGGGGCCATCATGCAAGACCACGCTTGAGGAAAGGGCCTCTGCCCAACTCCCCCGGAAGTTCAAGAAGAGAGGCTTATCTAACCCTAGGTCATGTCTTATCTCTTGGATGTACTCTGGGGCCGATCCAGGCCGAATGGTAGCCCGTACCGGGTCACCCGGCATGACCCTCAATATCAAAAAGACCAGGGTGACTAAAATGAAGATCATCGGTATGGTTAAGGAGATGCGGGTTATGATGTAAGCCCGTAAAGATGTCATCTCTCATGCCCCTTCTACTGCAACCCGTATCCGATATAGATCATAGTAGATTTTGCAGTGACACAAAAAAGATAACCCATCTTTAGAGACAACGCAAGTTAATCGAAAGCCCCTCTATATGAACCCCACTATGAAGGCAGAGAAAGGGGTCTTGGCGGTTAATGTTTCGCCAAAACCCCTTCTCAGGTCACGACGCTGCTACTTGGTACCGCTCCCTATTTGGAGAGCAGGAAGTAATGGAGGAACATAGTGGGATCGAGTTTGACCCCGGTGACGTTCTTCTGGGTGACCGCCAAGAGGGTACCCTGGGTGAAGGGGATAGTGGGAGCCTCCTCCGCCCAGAGTTCCTGGACCTGCTTATAGAGATCTTCTCTCTTAGCCATGTCCGTCTCTATCTGGGCCTCTTCCAGAAGCGCATCCATTTCAAGGTTGCTGTAGAAGATCCCCAAGTCGTCGGAAGCGTCAGATTGAGCGAACGACCAGGTATAGTTGTCCGGGTCGAGGTAGTCGGGGTACCAACCCAACAGGAAGACAGGCATAGTACCCGGGCCGAAGTAATCCGTATAGGTGGCCCACTCGGCGCTCTGGAGGTTGACCTGGATCATCCCCGTTTCCTCCAGGGCTTGCTTCATGAGGGTCGCCACGTCAGCCTCTGTGTCCCCATAATGCGTGGGGGTCCACCAGAAGTCCATGACCAGGGGGTTGCTCTCGCTGAAACCGGCCTCAGCCAGGAGTTCTTTGGCCTTATCCAGGTCGCGCTTGGGAAAGGCGTCGATGTGGCTAAACATCCCCATGGGCACCATGCTATAGAGGGACTGGTGCGTCCCTAGGAAGACCATCTCGCTGATCTTATCCCGATCGATGGCCAAAGAGATGGCCTGCCTCACAATGGGGGTGTCGAAGGGTGGGGTTGTGGTGTTGAAGCAGATGTACCGGATATAGGGGCCTGGGCCCTCGATGACGTTCAAGTTGGTATTTGCTCTCAGGTCCACATAATCCGTGGGCAAGAGGGTCTTCCAGGCGACGTCTATCTCCCCATTCTCCAGGGCCAGTCTCATAGTAGTGGCATCGGCGAAATACCTGACGATGATGGAGGGATAAGCAGCCGGCGTGCCGTAATAGTCGGGGTTGGCCTCCAACTCCATCTCCACATCCCGCTCCCACCTGACCATGTTGTAGGCACCTATCCCACCGCAGGTGCTATCGCTGTCAAACTCATCCTCGGAGTAGCAGTTGGGGCTCACCGGCGTCCACGGTGTACTAGCCATTACATAGGGCATGAACCCCACCGGACTCTGTAGGACGATCTTGATGGTAAGGTCGTCGATGGCCTCCACGTGATCTAGGAAGGCAGAGACCAGCCAGTTAGGGTCGCCCTCCAGCCTCACCACCCGGTCCAGAGACCACTTGACGGCATCAGCGGTCAAGGGTGTACCATCTTTGAACTTCAAGCCGGGTCTCAGTTTGAAGGTGTACTCCAGGCCATCGTCGCTTATCTCTGGAAAGTCCTCTGCCAACCCTGGTTGTAGATCCGTGGTACCAGCGACGTAGACCAAGAGGGTATCCGCCGTGTTGTGGAAGATCTCCCAGGTGTGGAAATCGTACGTCTCCGCTGGATCCAGATCGGTCACCTTATCTGTTGTGCCGATGATCAGCGGCTCAGGGGCAGGTGTTGGCGTAGCCGCTGGCGCGCAAGCCCCCAAAACGAGGGTTAGCACCACCAAGAAAGCAACCACCAACCATCCTCTCCTAAACATCTATTTCCTCCTTTTGATATGATAACCTTCGATACCCTAATGACCTTGATACCACCACCCCCTTCCCCTGACTCGACCTCGAATCTATTTAATGAAGAAGTATAGCACAATATCGCAAACCTGTCAAAGGGGGTGTTGGAGAGAGTGTTGAAAAACGAAGGGGACGGAAGAAAATTCTCTCTCCCAAGACCCTTTCTAGCCCTTTTTCCTATGTTTTAACTGCCTCTGCTTTCCCTCTCCTTTTCCCCTTCAGGCGCACTCCCACCTCGGTTAGGCCCTGGCCTGTTACGTGCCAGGCCGGGCCACCGATAGGCAGCTCTTCTTGGAACCATGGCCCTAAGGAGGTCTGCCTATGGGTTACCTAACCCAGGGGGGAAGTGCGCTTGTAGAGGAAAAAGGCGAAGAAAAGGGATGGCTAAAGAGTAGAAATGAGGATAAGGAGACCTCTGGAAGAGAAGGTCCTCTTCCGTAAAAGGGTAGAACATATCCTACCCTATCGTTTTCAAGAGTTTCACTACCTTAGGGTAGCCGCCTCCTCTTCTTATCCCCACATACGCTTTAGGAAGGGGTCTCCCCCTTTACCAACTCCAGGGCCCGTAGTCGTATCTCTTCCTCCACCACGTCAACGACAACGGTGTCACCGGGGTGGAATTCGCCGGCTAGCAACCCTTCGGATAGGGGGTCTTCCACCCTTTGTTGGATAACTCGACGCAGAGGACGGGCTCCAAAGTGGGGGTCATATCCTTCTTTGGCGAGAAGTTCCTTGGCCTCTTCCGTGGCCTCTAATTTGATCTCTTGCTCACGTAGCCGTTCTTGCACCTGGCTGAGCATCAACTCCACGATCTGTTTGATCTGCTCTTGAGTCAGAGCGCGAAAGACGACGGTGGCATCGATCCGGTTAAGGAACTCGGGTCGGAAGGTCTTCTTCAGTTGGTCGAGGACCTTCTCCTTCATCTTCTGGTACTCTTCTTCGGCGGTTTTCGCCTCGTCTCGATGAACGGCGAACCCCAGGGACATCTCACGGGTGAGAAGTTCGGCTCCCACATTGGAAGTCATGAGGACGATGGTGTTACGGAAATCTACCCGGCGGCCCTTGGCATCGGCTAGACTCCCATCTTCCATGATCTGGAGGAACATGTTGAATGCTTCGGGGTGCGCCTTCTCTACCTCGTCTAGGAGGATCACCGAATAGGGCCGACGCCGTATCGCCTCCGTTAATTGCCCTCCTTCCTCGTATCCGACATAGCCCGGCGGGGCTCCCACCAAGCGAGCCACGTTATGGCGCTCCATAAATTCCGACATATCGAGTTTGATGAGCGCTTCCTCGCTACCAAACATGAATTCGGCCAAGGCCTTCGCTGTCTCCGTCTTGCCTACGCCCGTAGGACCCAAGAAGACGAAGGTTCCGATGGGCCGCTTGGGGTCCTTGAGTCCCGCCCGGGCGCGTCGCACCGCTTTGGAGATAGTCTCTATCGCTTCATCTTGGCCCACGATCCGTTGATGAAGAGCCTCTTCCATATGCAATAACCGCTCTGACTCCTCGCCAGCGATGCGGGTAACGGGCACCCCCGTCCACATAGAGAGTACCTCGGCGATGTCCTCCGCGGTGACTTGGGGGAGTTCAACCTCTTCGAAACCTAGGCGAAGTTGTCTTAACTCCTCGCTCAGTTCCATCTCCTGGTCACGAAGGTTGGCGGCCTCCTCATACCGCTGGGCGCGGAAAGCCTCCTCCTTCTTCTGGCGGATCTCTTGCAATTCATTGAGGGTCCCCTGCAATTGAGGAAGAGGAGCCATCTTGTACATCCTCACCCGAGAGGAGGCCTCGTCGATGAGGTCGATGGCCTTATCGGGTAGGTGGCGATCGGGGACGTATCGGGCTGAGAGGTGGGCCGCTTGCTTCAAAGCCTCATCGGTGATCTCGACATTGTGATGCTCTTCGTACCGTTCTTTTATCCCTCTTAGGATCTCTATGGTCTCATCGATAGTCGGCTCTTCAACGAGTATGGGCTGGAAGCGCCGTTCTAATGATGCATCTCCTTCCACATGTTTCCGATATTCATCCAGGGTAGTGGCCCCGATGCACTGCAATTCCCCTCTAGCCAAGGCCGGCTTGAGGATATTGGCCGCATCGACGGAGGAGCCTGCCGCTCCGGCGCCCACTATCATATGCAACTCGTCGATGAAGAGGATGCTATGGGACTCCTTTATCTCTCCGATGACCCGTTTGAGCCGCTCCTCGAATTGTCCTCGGTATATGGTCCCCGCCACTAAAGAGCCGACATCGAGCATCACTAGACGGCGGTTGAGGAGTTCCTTTGGCGCTTGGCCGGAGGCGATCAGTTGGGCTAGCCCCTCTACGATGGCTGTCTTCCCCACCCCCGGCTCGCCGATGAGGGCTGGGTTGTTCTTGGTGCGCCGGGAGAGGATCTGGATCACCCGCTCGATCTCCTTCTGACGGCCGATGACCGGGTCTAACTTCCCCTCTTCGGCCCAAGCGGTGAGATCGACCCCCAATTGATCGACGAGAGGGGTCTCTGTCTCTCCCTTCATCCCCTGGGGCCGGGCGGGGCTCTCCATCATGATCCGTGTCGTCTCCGTACGGAGACGGTCAAGGTTCACCCCCAGGCTCTTGAGGACATCGACCGCGATCCCCTCGCCCTCGCGAGCCAGACCTAAGAGGAGATGCTCGGTGCCGATGTAATGGTGTCCCAAGCGTCTGGCCTCATCTACGGCCAATTCTATGACCCGCTTGGTGCGGGGAGTGAGGCCGATCTTCCCCAGGACCTTCCGCTCGCCCCGGCCGATCATCTCTTCTACGGCCTTTCTCAGGGCGTCGGGTTCTACCCCCAGATTTTTGAGAACCCGAGCCGCAACGCCGCTTTCCTCGCGGACTAGGCCCAAAAGCAGATGCTCCGTTCCGATGTAGTTATGGTTCAGTCTCTGGGCTTCCTCTTGGGCCAGGGCTAGGACACGACGGGCTCTCTTGGTGAATCTATCGAACTTGTTGGCCATGCTTCTGCTCGAGGAGATCGGATCCTCCTATATCTGTGCCAAGAAGGGTAACAGACCGGCATTTAGAGGCTAATTATTATTATAGCCGATTTCTGCCGGAAAAGCAAAAATCACGCTCTTAGGGCTATGACCTCTATCTCCACTAAGGCTCCCCGAGGGAGTTGGGCTACCCCCACCGTGGAGCGGGCCGGCGGTTGGAGGGGGAAGAACTCTGCGTAGATGTTGTTCATGGTCGCGAAATCCTCCATGTGGGCCAAAAAGACGGTGGCCTTCACCACACGGTCCAATGAACTGCTCGCTGCCTCTAGAAGAGCGCTCAAATTAGTCAAAGCCTGGCGAGTCTGGGCTCCGATCCCCTCGGCTAATTCGCCGCTCTGAGGATCGATGCCCAGTTGCCCGGCGGTAAAGATCAGGTCACCCGCTATCACCGCCTGGGAGTAGGGCCCCACGGCGGGAGGAGCCTTTTCAGTGGAGACAATTTTCAAGTTGTCTCTCCTTTAGTGGGTCACCACGTTCACCAAACGACCAGGCACGTATATGACCTTCTTTATCTCTTTCCCCTCGATATGCCGCTTGACCCCGGCACTAGCCAAGGCCAATTTCTTGGCTTCCTCTTCGGAGATGGTGACCGGGGCTTCGGTCTTGTCCCGCACCTTGCCGTTCACCTGAATGACCAGGGTGAAGAGCTCCTCGGCGGCCAGCGCCTCGTCCCATTGGGGCCAGGCTTGCTGGTGGATGCTGTAAGGGCGACCGGTGCGGGCCCAGAGTTCTTCGGCTATATGGGGGCAAGAGGGGGCCAAGAGCAGAAGTAGGCTCGCTATCGCCTCCTGCCAAGCCTCGCTCTTCACCACAGGGCTCTCTTTGGCTTTTATCAGATAATTGTTATATTCCATTAAGGTGGCGATCATGGTATTGAAGGAGAAAGATTCCATATCCTGGGTGACCTTGCGGATGGTCTGGTGGGTCTTGCGGCGCAACTGGGCGATCTCATCCTCGGTGGCCTCTCCCTGAAGAGCGGGCGGCTCTTCTAACAGTAGGCTCCAGACCCGGTTCAGGAAGCGGTGTATCCCCTCGATCCCTTGGGGGTCCCAGGGCCCCCCTTCGTTCCAAGGCCGCATGAACATCAGGGAAGCGCGGAAGGTATCGGCTCCATACTGGACCACCTGCTCATCGGGTTCCACTACGTTGCCTCGGGATTTGCTCATTCGGTAGCCGTCAGGGCCTAAGATGATCCCTTGGTTGTATAGGCGAAGCATAGGCTCGTCGAAATCGACCAGGCCCATATCTCGCATCGCTTTAGTGAAGAAACGGGTGTAAAGGAGATGCATGGTGGCGTGCTCGATCCCTCCCGTGTACTGATCGACAGGGAGCC
>CAZERB010000010.1:0-21579 GCA_964514645.1 uncultured Anaerolineales bacterium | reverse complement strand
TGATGGCCCGCAAGGCGTCCTCATACCGTCCCTCTCTGATGAGGGCTATGTAACCTTGGACTCGTTGGTGGATGGGACAGGCAGCGCGGCAAGGGGTTGTCCCTCGCTTCTCGATGACGTAGGCGGCAGGTACAGACTTGGCGTAAGGGAGGTAGATCGCCCTACCGTCAGGCCCCCTCCCTATTCTCACTGGGCAGTTGGCCTCGCAGCGACCACAGGCCGCACACCTCTCCTCGTCCACATAGCGGGGATGGCGTAATAGAGTGACCGAGTAGTCCCCTTCTCGCCCCTCGATGGCAGTTAGTTGAGCGTTGGTCAAAATGGTGATCTGAGGGTGACAGGCAGCGGCTAAGAGTTCAGGGAAGAACGGGTATTCTACAGGCAGGAGGTTCCCCAAGGGCGCTTGGCCTAAGGAGGGGGCCCGAGTGACTAAGTGCACCCTTTGGCCTTCTTTGGCCAACTTAAGAGCAACTCTGGCCGCAGCGACATCGCCGCCGATGACTAGGCTGCTCTGCCTACGCTCTTCTTGCCAACCCATCGTTTTAGATTAATCCACACCGATCAGGGGCTTAGTCGTCAGGACCCAGCCTCAATAGAGCGCTCTCTCCTATCGGCAGCCAGTCGCTTCCCATAGTCGTAGCCTCGCTCAAAGGCCTGGAGGTTTAGATCTTCCGTCCCCTTTGGCACCAAGGAGAGGATAGAGCGCTTCATAGCCTCGACCGAGATAGCCTCCGTGAGAGCGGTGAAAGAACCCAACATCACTATATTGGCTACGATCCTGCGCCCTACCTCCTCCGCCAGCCGGGTAGCCGGGATAGTGAAAATCTCTCTCTTCTTCGAGCGTCTAGCCTTCCTTGGCACCAGATCGGCATCCACTAAAACCATTCCCCCCTCGGCCAGTTCGCTAGCGTACATATCATACGCCTCCTGAGACATCACCACCGTCACCTGAGGTTTGATGACCAGAGGATGGAGGATCTCCTCTTCGGATATAACTAGGTCGGCGCTGCAGGCTCCTCCCCGGGACTCCGGCCCATAACTTTGGGTGAGGACAGCATTTTTCTGGTCGAAGAGCACAGCCGCCTGACCGATAATCTGGCCAGCCAGAACGATCCCCTGTCCACCGAAGCCGGCTAACCTGACCTCCAGCCGTTTCATGAAGGCTCTCTCTCCATTCTCGCCTGGATCTCCCGTTGGAAATCCAGGTAGGTAGGCTTCTCGATATCGATGAATTTGCCTACGATTATCTTGCCCCCCAACTCTATATCCGCCTTTCGAGGATCGGAGCCATGGGCGATCTCTGAGAAGTCCCTGTAGAATCTCATCATATCCAACCCCTCGCCTAATCTGTTCATCCGGTCGAAGTAGGTGGGGCAAGGAGAGATCACCTCCACGAAACTGAACCCCTCTTTAAGAAGCGCCTCGGTAAGAGATCGTTCCAACCGTCGCACATGCAGAGTGGTCCAGCGGGCGACATAGACCGCCCCGCTGGCGGCAGCCAAGTAGGCCAGATTAAAGGGATGCTCGCTATTGCCATAGGGCGAGGTAGTCGTCTTAGCCATCGCCGGGGTGGTCGGGCCAACCTGCCCTCCGGTCATGCCATAGTTGAAGTTGTTGACACAGATGACGGTCATATCTATGTTTCGCCGGGCAGCATGGATGAAATGGTTGCCCCCGATGGCGATGAGATCCCCATCGCCGCTGAAGATCACCACCTTCAGTTCCGGATTGGCCAGTTTCAGCCCCGTGGCGAAGGGGATGGCCCGACCGTGGGTGGTGTGAAAGGAATCGAGTTTAGTATAGCCTGCCGCCCTGCCCGTACAACCTATGCCGGATACGATGACCACTTTATCCAAGGGGAGTCCTGACCTCTCCAGAGCGCCGATGAAGCAGTTGAGGGCGATCCCTATCCCACACCCCGAACACCAGATATGAGGCAGCCTCTCCTCTCGTAAGAGGCTCTCCCGAGGGTGCTTAAGGGGCACCACTGTAGGCTCTTCGACCTGACTCATCTCGTTGCCTTTCTGATAGCCTTCAATATATCTTCCGGCTCATAAAGGCCTCCGCCCATGTGGTTAACGGGGATCACCTTTGCTCTTCCGCCAGCGGAACGTTCCACTTCCAAGGCTATCTGTCCATAGTTTATCTCCGGCACGACGAAAGCCTTCACCTTAGTAGCGACCTCCCTTATCCTCTCTTCGGGAAAGGGCCAAACGGTCAACAATTTCAACATTCCGGCCTTTATCCCCTCTCTCCTGGCCAACTCGACCGCCCAGAGACCCACCCTTGCCGAGATCCCATAGGAACAGACTATCACCTCCGCCTCCTCCACACCCCTCTCTTCTAAGATGATGATATCTTTCTTATGGTCTCGGATCTTCTCCACCAAGCGGCGTACCAACCTCTCTTGGGTGATCTCATCGGTGACCGGATAGCCTCGCTCATCATGGGTGAGGCCCGTGACATGGATATGGTAACCCTCTCCCGCGTTAGCCATGGGAGGGACCAAATCGTCATCGGGTTGGAAGGAAGAGTAGTCACTGGGGGGAAAGTTTGGCTTGCGTCGAGGGGAGTAGGGGATCTTCTCAGGGATGACCACCCGCTCGGTCATATGCCCCACTACCTCATCAGCCATTACCAAAACCGGGGTGCGGTATTTCTCAGCCAAGTTGAAGGCCCTCACGGTGAGGTCAAAGAACTCTTGAGGTGAACTGGGAGAGAGGGCGATGATCTCGTAGACGCCGTGAGTGCCCCATCGCGCTTGCATCATATCCCCCTGCCCCACTAGGGTAGGCAGGCCGGTAGAGGGACCTCCCCTTTGCACGTTGACCAGAACACAGGGCGTCTCGGTCATGATCCCCAATCCCAGGTTCTCCATCATCAGGCTGAAGCCGGGGCCTGAGGTGGCGGTCATGGCTCTGAGGCCGCCCCAAGAGGCTCCCAAAACGGCGCTCATGGAGGCTATCTCATCTTCCATCTGGATGTAGACGCCACCCAGTTGGGGCATCCGTTCCGCCATCCGCTCCGCTATCTCCGTGGCCGGGGTAATGGGGTAGCCAGCAAAAAAGCGACAGCCGGCAGAGAGAGCGCCTTCCGCGCAAGCGATGTCGCCACTCATGAAGAACTCCCCCCTCAGGATCCTCTCACTCATGGGCCTCTTCTTCCTTCCCATCCCGAGGCAGGGAGTAGATAGCGAATTCGGGGCAGATCACCGCGCAGAGGCCACAATCGGTGCAAGCCTCCTCATTCTGGGGGTAAGGGAGGTGGTATCCTTTAGCGTTGAACCTGTCTGAAACCGCCAATACCCTCACTGGACAAAACTCGATGCAGAAGTTGCACCCCTTGCACCGCTCCTCTATGAGATAAACCTTGCCCCGAGGGACCTTGATCCTCTCAGCATCTAGAGGCTTTCTCCAGTACTTCACCTTTTCTCCCTAGACGAATAAGCCAGGTATATCACCCTGGCAAAATTAGGCTCATTGGCGGTTTTACTCTTGATGATAGTGATAGCGTTCACTTCGATATTTTACCATCGCTGTCTACTTTTGACAACCCCTCATCGTTCCTCTAGAATGGCCTCAGACAAGGTAAGGAGGAGGTTGCCATGCAAGGGCCGAGGGTTAGGGCAGAAAGCCTGCGCCACTTCTGCCAGCAGGTTTTTGAGAGAGAGGATGTTCCCGAGGAAGAAGCGGCCATCACCGCTGATGTCTTAGTGGCCGCCGACCTAAGAGGGATCGACTCCCATGGAGTCGCTCGCTTGAAACGGTATGTAGATGGTCTACGTGCTGGAAGAATGATAGCCAACCCTCGAGTCCAGGTGGTAAAAGAGAGCCTTTCCACCGCTCTCATCGACGGGGGAGGGGGGCTTGGCCAGCCGATAGCGGTGCGAGCCATGAGACTGGCTATCGAGAAAGCCAGGGAAGGGGGAGCGGGTTTCGTAGCCGTCCGGAACTCCAACCATTACGGCATCGCCGGATACTACGCTATCATGGCTTTGGACTCCGATTGTATAGGGATCTCCATGACCAACGCCTCTCCCTTGGTAGTACCCACCTTCGGGAGGGAGGCTATCCTAGGCACCAACCCCTTAAGCGTCGCTGCACCCGCTGGCCAAGAGCGACCCTTCGTCTTAGACATGGCTACAAGCGTAGTCCCCCGCGGAAAACTGGAACTTTACCATCGCCTGGCGAAACCACTTCTCGAGGGCTGGGCCGTTGATGAAAGAGGAAGCACAGCCACCGACGCAGGAGTGATATTGAGGAACCTAGCCGAGAGGTTAGGAGGGGGAATCCTCCCTCTAGGAGGAAAAGGAGAGGAACTGGGCGGACATAAGGGGTACGGCCTAGCATTGATGGTGGATATCCTGAGCGGCGTCTTGGGGGGCGCAGGCTATGCCGATAGAGTGAGCCCCAAAGGAGAAAGGGGCAAAATGAAGCCAGGCAACGTAGGCCATCTCTTCGGGGCTCTCTTGATAGAAGCCTTCCGTCCCTTGGAGGAGTTCAAGGCAGCCATGGATGACCTCATCCGACGCCTCAAAGGCTCAGCAAAAGCCGAGGGAGAGAGTCGCATCTATATCCACGGGGAGAAAGAATGGGAGATGGAAGAGGAGAGGAGAAAGTGCGGCATCCCCCTCCACCCCCGAGTAGTAACCATGATGGAGGAGATAGCCGAGGAGTTGAACCTCTCCCTTACCCTTGACAACCCCTCATAATTGTGTTAAGGTAATATTAGTAATAGTTATCATAATTGTAATTATCTCTAAGAGACGGGGATGGATCATCTCTGGAACGCAACCATTTACGGCGGCCTCGCCGGACTAGCCACCTTAATCGGCATCTACCTGGTTTTAATGAAGGAAGCGTGGGTCCGGCGGGGGTCTATCTACCTAGTCAGTTTCGCCTCTGGAGCGTTGCTCTCGGCCGCTCTCCTCGATATCCTCCCCGAATCACTGGAGTTAAACAGCGGCGCCTCACTATATGTCCTTTTGAGTTTCGTCGCCTTCTATATCTTGGAACAGAACTTAGTCCTCCATGCTGGCCATGAGGATGTGGAATGTAATGAGGACGAGGAGAGACACCGACTCCACTCCTTGGGAGTCATCTCCTTTCTGGGGATCGGCTTCCACTCTCTACTCGATGGGGTGATAATCGGGGCCGGCTTCCTAGAGAGCACAACCATCGGGCTCATCGCCGCTATCGGCGTCATCTCTCACGAACTGCCAGAGGGGCTCTCCATCATGGGCCTCCTCTTCCACGCGGGGTTCTCTCGAAATAGGGGACTCATCTACTCCATCATCGTAGCCCTAGCCACCCCGGTAGGAGCCGTGGCCTCCTCCCTGCTCCTTCGAGGGATCGAGCCTAGCCTCTTGGGAGCCCTCCTGGGCGCTGGTGCAGGCTCGTTTTTGTATATCGCCGCCTCGGACCTCATCCCCCAGACGCGGGAACATCGTAGCCCTTACATTATCCCTTTGGTCGTAGGGGGGATGTTCACCTTATTCGCCTTGGGCTTAGTTCTCAAATAGATGCTCCTAGGAAAGGCAGAAATAGATGGGAGTGAAAAGCGATTTAGAAGCCCTGAAGGTGGCCATAGCCACGGAAAAGAAGGGGTATAACTTCTACAAAGAAGCAGCCGACCGGGTAGAACCTCCAGAAGCCCAAAAGATGTTCCTTTCCCTGGCCGAGGACGAGATGCAACACCTTCACTGGCTGGAGGCACAAGAGGCGTCGTTGCTCAAGAAGGGAGAATGGCTAACTTGCGAGCCTCCACCTCAAAGGGCGAGGGCTGTGGAAGGCCTCCCCATCTTCTCTTCAGAGAAGGTCAAAAAGAAGATAGGTAAATACCGCTCCGAGTTGGCGGCCCTGAAGTTAGGCCTGGAGATGGAGGAGAGTTCTCGCCAACTTTACCTGAAGGCAAAGGCGGAATGCCTTGACGATAAAGGAAAGGCTATGTTCACCCATCTGGCAGCCTGGGAAGGTGAACATTGGGAACTCCTCAAGAGGGAATACGATTTCTTGATCGGGGAATATAAAAAGAGCATGGGCTTTGAGCCCTTTTAGGGGAGGTAATCATGGACCGAGAGGATGTGGCTCTACATGCGTTGGAGAAGGCGATACGTATCGAGAAAGATGGCCTACAGTTCTATCTACAGGCTGCGAAGAGGACAACTGACCAGCAGGGCAAGGAGATCTTTCTTTCCCTGGCCCATGCCGAAGAGGAACATCTACGCCTAGTGGAGAAGCAGTACGATTCCTTGAGCAAGGGAAAGGGATGGCTGGCCCTCACCGAGGCGAAAGGCGAAGTGGACCTGGGGAGGCCCCTTTTTCCCCCGGGGAGGGAGGCGCTGGAGAAGATGGTAAGGGCCGATGACAGCGATCTCGACGCCTTGCTCTTGGCCCTGGGTTTTGAGAACGACAGTTACGAACTCTACAGGAAAGGGCACGCCGAAACCGAAGACCCTCAGGGAAAGGCGATGTATGAATACTTGGCCGCTATGGAGCGGGAACATTTTGAGACCTTGACGCATAACTATGAACACCTCTCTCGCACCGGAAGTTGGCTGGGACGATAGGCAGGCTTTAAGAGGAGATATCACGGTCAGGAACGACATGTCCTGCAAGATAGGAAGGTAAGCGCTCAAAGAGGCGTTCACTTGAGAACCCGCAAGGAGATGAAAATGGAAGAGAATAGAATCGCGGTGCAGAGAATAGAGATGGCTATGGAGATCGAAAGGGAAGGGCGTAAGTTTTACCTGGACGCCGCCGAGAGGACGGAAAATGATAAAGGGAAAGTAATGTGGCGATCTTTGGCCCGCCAAGAGGCTCTCCATATCGAGTATTTGATTAACGCACGGCGCGCCCTGGTAGAGAAAGGCCAATGGGCCACTTTCGGCATAGAAGGCGTTAGGTTCCTCAGCAAGCAGGAGATCCGCCGCGTATTTCCTGAGAGCGTGGAAGGCGAGGTGGAACCCGACGCCGATGAACTGACGGCCCTCCAGACAGGCATCGAGATGGAGATCAAATCTCGAGACCTCTATGAAAATCTGGCGAAGGAGACGAGAGAGCCTCAGGGCAAGGATATGTATGAGAAACTCGCTCAGTGGGAGGAGACCCACCGTCAGATCCTTCAGGCGGGATATGACTATCTCAAGAAGACCGGGTTCTGGCTAGACGTGCAAGAACTCGGCTTGGGGGTCTAGTAGAGCCATCGCTTTGCGCACGGCGTAAAATGAGGTGGCGACTACCAGAGGAGCCACCATAGATGATGAGAAGGCGTTAGAGATGGAAATCTTGATGCTAAAGAGCATCCTGACCACTCTTGTGCTCTTGATGGCGATTTCCCAGGCTTTGACCATGGGGCAAATGAAGGGGCGCATCCGGCTGGTGAACCTTCCATCGTCGCAACTGCGGCGGTTCCACAAGTGGGAAGGGGATGCAGCCCTGCTTTTCACGTTGCTCACCGCCGCTATTTGCATCAGCCAATTTAGCGTCACTCCCCAAGACCCTCGGGTAGTCCTACACGCCTTATTTGGTCTTTCTGGCGTAGTGACTATCCTACTGAAATTCGCTGTAGCCCGCTTCTTCAGATCATACCTCAAGTACGCTTCATACATCAGCGCCGTACTCCTCCTTTCCATTCTGGGCATTTTCCTCACCAGCGCTCTGTGGTATTTCATCGTCTTGGTGATCTGAAGAGCGGAACCGAAAGGAGAAGATATGAAAGGGGTAATCGCTTTGTCGGTCTTTCTACTCCCCATCTTTGTAGCCGCCTGTGGAGGTGGGGTTACACCCCCACCCTCCGGTGAGCCTGCCCCGCCTTCCGAGAGGGCAGAGGTCAGCATCGAAGGTTTCACCTTCCAGCCAGCCACCCTCACCATCGCACCAGGGACCACTGTCACCTGGATCAACAAGGACTCAGCCGCTCACACCGTAGCCATTGCAGGAACCGAAAGCCCCAGGCTAGATAAGGGCGATTCCTGGAGTTACACCTTCGACATAGCGGGCACCTTCGACTACATTTGTGGCCTCCACCCTAGCATGAAAGGGCGAATAATAGTCGAATAGCAGGCGATAAATAGAGTGAAAGACAGGCAATGGGGCAGAATAAAGACGGGCTTCCTCAATATAAACTGATCCTCAACCCCACGGACGGCTCACCGACTTCGGAACGGGCTACGGCTCACGCTATCTACCTAGCCCAAGAGACCGGCGCTGAACTCCTCGTCCTCCACGTGGTGGAGACAACCATCATCTGGTACACGGGCACCCTTTACCAACAGATGGTAGATCGGTTGCGCGAATTCGGGGACGAGGTTCTAATGAAAGCGCTGGAGAGGGCTAACGAGGAAGGCGTAGCGGCCCGCTCCATGATGACCGATGGCCACTCCGGGACGGTCATCGTCAGGGTGGCTGAGCGAGAGGGAGCCGACCTGATCGTGATGGGAGCCTTGGGGCGGAGCATGGTGGAGAAGGTGCTCGTGGGCAGCATCTCCCAGTACGTGGTCCGCTACGCCCCTTGCGCCGTTTGCCTCGTGAAATAGCCCTAGTTGATCAAGCCCCTCGTGTGATCAACCTTCTCATAGCGAGAATCCATACCAAGGTTTAGGATTAAGACGCCCAATTGATGACACCCACTAGGAGAGACGAGGTGCGGTGTGGTTAACGATGGCAAGAAAAAGTGGTTAGGCGGATGTTCACCACGCTACATGGGTGAGCCGTTTTCTGCCGCCTTGTACGCTTTCGCAGGACAATGTTTCTCGTGGCCTTCTATCTGAGAGGGAGGGTAAGAATGAGGATCTTGGATGATCTGATCGCCTCCTTAGAGGAGGATGCGCCGGTGGAAGAGGTACACACCTGTGTCTTCTGGACGGCGGTGGTGAGCAAGCGTTGTGGGCTGGCCTCTACCGTAAGGGAGGTGGGCCCTCACGGGGAGCGGCAGGTGCAAGGGGTGGGCAGCCTCCACAAGAAGAGCGCCTTAGAGTTAGCCCAATATGTCAAGTCAGACCTCCCGTTGGAAGCCAGTATCGGCATGGCTTGTATCAATTCGCTTTTGGAAGTGGATGAGAGCCAGTGCGTGGAACTGAACGCCCGGGATTTCTTATTAGAACGAGGTCGAGATAAGAAGATAGCCTTAGTGGGCCATTTCCCCTTCATCGCCAAACTGCGAGGGGTGGCAAAGAGGCTTTGGGTGGTAGAGAGGTATCCGGCGAAAGAGGAGTTGCCAGCCGAGGCAGCGGAAGAGGTCCTTACCCAGGCGGATCTGGTAGCCATCACGGGAACCGCTCTCATTAATCACACCCTAGATCATCTCTTATCTCTCTGTCGGCCAGATAGCCTAGTCATGCTCTTGGGCCCCACCACCCCCCTGTCGCCGGTCCTCTTCGACTATGGCGTCGATATAATCTCCGGCATAAAGGTCATAGATACAAAGAGCGTCCTATGCTGCATCAGCCAAGGGGCCACCTTTCAACAGGTAAAAGGGGTAAGGCTTCTGACCATGACAAAAGGAACAATCTAACAGGTGTGCTCATCACCAGAGGGTCACTTATGATATAATTAAAGTGGAGGGCTGGAAAGCGGGGCTCTCTGGCAAAAGAGAAAGTTGAGCGCGTATGGAGAGGCTAAGTCGAAGGGAGATGAGTAGGGTTAGAGATGGCTGTGGAGAGGTGGCGACCCAGATGGTTTAGAAGGTGGGAGCCGTTCCGGGAGATGGAGCGGCTCTTTGAGGAATGGCCCTTCCGTCCCTGGACCCGGCGCGCCTTGGTAGCGCGGGAGTGGGCGCCTCGAGTCGATATGCTCGACCGCGCCGACAAAGTGGTAGTCAAGGCCGAACTGCCCGGCATGAAGAAGGAGGAAATCGAGATCTCCGTCACTGGCGGCGTCTTGACCATCAAGGGAGAACGAAAGGCCAAGGAGGAGGTCAAGGACGAAGATTACTATTGCTGCGAGCGGTTCCGAGGCGCCTTCTACCGGGCTATCCAGTTGCCCACCGATGTGGAGACGGAGAAGATCGAGGCCAACTATGCGGATGGCGTCTTGGAGATCACCCTGCCCAAGGTGGCGGAGGTCAAACCCAAGAAGATCGAGGTCAAAGTCAAATAAGGGTAAGGGGAGCCCCGCTGGCCCGTCTAACTTTTGAGAGCGAAAAGTCCTTGATCCCCCAGCCTAAACAGTTAGGCCTGGGGGATAAGCTGCTTGAAAGGGGGAGTTATGCCTCTAGGAGCCCACATGTCCATCTCCGGGGGGGTGGATAAGGCGATCGATCGGGGCCAGGAGGTCGGCTGTGATACGATCCAGATCTTTACCCGAACCCCTCGCCAATGGATGATGAGGGAGTTCAGCCCAGAAGAGGTTGATGAATTTAAGCGCAAGAGGGAAGAGACAGGGATAAACCCTGTCTTCGCCCACGATACCTATCTAATCAACCTGGGCTCTCCAGATGAAGAACTGTGGAAGAGGTCGATCGCGGTCTTCGAGGATGAATTGGCCCGCTGTGACGCCTTGGGCCTCCCCTTCTTAGTGGTGCATCCTGGTTCCCATGTCGGTCAGGGAGAGGAGGCAGGGCTGGCCCGCATCGCCAAAGCCCTCTCCCTAGTCCTAACCAAGAAGCCAGAACATAAAGCCCAGATTGTGCTGGAGATCACCGCTGGCCAGGGCGATACGCTAGGTTACTCCTTCTCGCAACTGGCCCAACTCATCGAGTTGACCGAGGGTGGCGAAAGGCTGGGGGTATGCTTCGATACTTGCCATGCCTTCGTCGCCGGCTACGAGATTCGCACACCTGAAGGGTATGAGGCAACTTTCAATGAGTGGGACGAACTGATCGGCCTGGAGAGGCTTAAGGTCTTTCACCTCAACGATACCAAAGGGGATCTGAGAAGCCGCCTGGATCGACACCAACATATCGGCAAAGGCTATCTAGGAGTGGGACCGTTCCGTATGCTCCTCAACGATGAGCGGTTCCGAGGGTTGCCCATGGTCTTAGAGACCCCCAAAGGGCCCAAGATGGAAGAGGATAAAGAGAACCTGAGAGTGCTTCGGAGCCTGATAGGATGATTTTTCATCTACCCCCCATTGTGATGATGTTCGCTTAAAAGGAGGAGCCTAGTTCATGTCTATTTACGAGTTTGAAGGCCGACGGCCTAAGATAGGACGAGAGGTCTATATCCACCCTTCAGCCGATGTCATCGGGCTAGTCACCTTGGGCGACGGTTGTTTCGTGGGTCCCGGAGCCCGGATCCGCGGCGACTACGGGGAGATCATCATCGGGCGAGGGACGAGTATCGAAGATAACTGTGTAGTCCACGCTCGACCTGGCGATGTCACCCGTATCGGCGACTACGTGACCATCGGCCACGGCTGCGTCGTCCACAACGCCACCATCCACAACTGGGCGGTCATCGGCATGGGCTCTGTGGTGAGCGATTGGGCCGTGGTCGGGGAGTGGAGCGTGGTGGGCGAAGGGGGCGTGGTCAAGCAGCGCCAGGAGATCCCCGCTGGTCAGATCGGGGTTGGCGTTCCGGCCAAGATCATCGGCTCCGTGGACGAGGAGTACAAGAAGGTCTGGACGGAGTTCAAAGAGATATACGTTAGCCTGGCTAAGAGGTATCCCAAAGGCCTGAAGGCAGTGAGATGAGAGAGTCAGGGTTCAAAGTACAACCCATCGGGATAATCCACTCCCCTTACACCGACCCCCAAGAGGCCCCCATCCAAGGCCATTTCTCAGAAGCGAGGGGAGAGATAGAGCTCTTCCCAGAGTACGAGGAAGGGTTAAAAGATATCGAGGGCTTTTCCCACCTCATCCTTCTATATTATTTCCACCAGGCGAAAGGGTATTCCCTATCGGTGAAGCCCTTTCTGGACGATACGCCCAAAGGTCTTTTCGCCACCCGTCACCCGGCGCGTCCCAACCCCATCGGCCTATCGGTGGTCAGGCTCTTGGAAAGGAGAGGAAATACTTTACAGATCGCTGAGGTAGATCTGTTAGACGGGACTCCCCTTCTAGATATCAAGCCCTACGTCCCCCAGTTTGATGAGAGAAAAGGGGCCACCGCAGGTTGGCTGGAAGGTAGAGTTTAGGCTGTAGTCCGCCCTCGAAAGTCCAAAGGGCCGGCTTAACTCTATATGATATAATTATAATGGGAGAATGCACGAACTAGGTATCACAGAGAACCTTCTATCCCTGGCTCTAGAGCAGGCGACCCAAGCACAAGCCCAGCGGATTACAAAGATCGAGGTAGTCATCGGCCAAGACTCTGGCGCAAGCGAAGAGTCGATCAAGTTTTACTTCGACCTTCTCATCCCTGGTACCATCGCCGAGGGAGCCGCCCTTTCCTTCGAGAGGGTGGCTACGCAGTTTCGCTGCCCCCACTGCCAAAGGCTCCTCTCCCCGGCCGAGGCGAGCGGAGGGTGTCCAAATTGCGGAGAGCGCCGTCTAGAACTCGCCACGGGAAGAGAACTCTACTTGAAAAGTATTGATGTGGAGTAGTTGATGGCCTCAAAGAGGATCAAGATAACCGGTGTGGTGCAGGGGGTCGGTTTTCGACCCTTTGTCTATCAGTTGGCCCAGGAACACCGCCTCATGGGCTGGGTATGTAACACCTCAGCAGGCGTAGAGATAGAAGCGGAAGGGGAAAAAGAGGCTTTGGAACGGTTCCTTCTACATCTGCAAGCCAAGGCTCCACCTCTAGCCCGTATCGAATCCCTCTCCGCCGCTGAAGTCGAGGCCAGCGGTTACGACCGGTTCGAGATCCGTTCCAGTCAGGCGCAAGCGGGGAGGTACCTCCTCATCTCCCCAGATATTGCTACTTGTGAGGATTGTAAGCGAGAACTCCTCGATCCCCACGATCGCCGCTACCGATACCCCTTCACCAACTGCACCAACTGCGGCCCTCGTTTCACCATCATCGAGGATATCCCCTACGATCGACCGAAGACCACCATGCGGGCTTTCAACATGTGTCCCGCTTGCCAGGCAGAGTATGAGAACCCCAACGACCGCCGCTTCCATGCCCAGCCCAACGCCTGCCCGGTCTGCGGTCCCAGCCTCACCTTAACCGATGGCCAAGGCCAAAAGGTCCCTGGCCACCCCCTATCATCTGCCGTCCAACTTCTCAAGGAAGGCAAGATCGTGGCGGTTAAAGGTTTGGGTGGCTTCCATCTCGCCTGCGACGCCACTAACGAGGAGGCGGTAAAGCGGATGCGGGAGAGGAAAGGCCGGCCAAGCCTCTGGCCGTGATGATGACCACCTTGGAGGAGATAAAGGAGCACTGCCAAATCTCTTTGGAGGAGGCCCGCCTCCTCACCTCACCCCAGTGCCCCATACTCCTTTTACCCTGGAAGGGCGAATCCACCATCTCTCGGGCTGTGGCCCCCTGTAACCGGTATCTAGGAGCAATGTCGCCCTACACCCCCCTGCACCACCTTCTCTTGAGAGAGACAGGGAGACCCCTGGTGATGACCAGCGGCAACCGAGGCGATGAACCCATCGCCAAGGACAATGGGGAGGTGACGCGACTTCAGGGCCTAGCCGATTTCTTTCTTCTCCATGATCGGGATATCTACGCCCGCTGCGACGATAGCGTCTGGATGGTAGAAGGGAGTCCTCAGCCGCTACGTCGCGCTCGAGGATACGCCCCCTACCCTATACACCTCCCCTTCTCGACCCAGGAGGTCCTGGCCTGCGGAGGGGAAGAAAAGAACACCTTCTGTTTCACCAAAGAGAGGTACGCTTTCTTGAGCCAACATATTGGCGACCTCCAAAACCTAGAGACCCTCGACTATTTTCAGGAGTCGATCGAGCATTACAAAGCGCTCTTCCGCCTCCAGCCAGGGATAATCGCTTATGACCTGCGCCCGGAATACCTCTCCACCAAATACGCTCTGGAAGTGGCTGCCCGATTTAACCATCTCGTGCCCGTACAACACCATCACGCTCACATCGTCAGTTGCATGATAGACAACGGGGTAGAAGATGAGGTTATCGGCGTGGCTTTTGACGGCACGGGGTACGGCCTGGACGGCCATATCTGGGGCGGCGAGTTCCTGATCGCTGGTCTCGACGACTTCCAGCGGGCAGGTCACTTCGAATATCTGCCTATGCCTGGTGGGGAGGCAGCCATTCGCCGGCCATACCGTTTGGCGATCGGTTACCTCTATGCCCTCTTGGGTGAAATCCCATCTCTCCCCTTCTTGGCGGAGATAGATGATATGGAAGTTGAAGTTATCAGGAAGCAGATAGATAAAGGGCTGAACGCCCCCCTAACCTCCAGTTGTGGCCGCCTCTTCGACGCCGTCTCCGCTCTTCTCGGCGTACGGGGAGAGATCTCCTATGAGGCCCAGGCGGCAATAGAATTAGAGATGTTGAGTAGCGAGGCGGAAGCCCAGGGAAGTTACCCCTTCTCCATCGTGGAGCACGAGGGAGTGAACCTCGTACAATTGAAGGAGCTCCTGGAGGCCATAGTCGCTGATCTCAAAGAACGCATCTCCATACCCGTAATCGGTCTCAAGTTTCACAACACGGTGGTAGCCATCATCGTGGAGATGTGCCGGAGGATCTCCCAGGCTACGGGGCTAAAGGGGGTAGCCCTCAGTGGCGGGGTTTTCCAAAACCGGCTCCTCCTCAGAAAGACAAAAGAGGCCCTCAAGCGAGCGGGCTTAACCCCCTACACCCATCATCAGGTGCCCACAAACGACGGGGGTATATCTTTGGGACAGGCGATCATAGCCCACACCAAAATGAGGTCTATCTGATGTGCTTGGCTATACCGGCCTTGATTAGGTCTATCGAAGGCTATCAGGCGGAAGTGGAGATCGGCGGGGTGAAGCGCGTTGTCAGCCTGCAGTTAGTGCCCGAGGCCAAGATCGGCGACTACGTCTTAATCCACACCGGATACGCCATTAGCGTAGTCGACGAAGAGGAAGCGCAAGAGACCCTCAGACTCCTCGCCCAGTTCATGGATTCAGATGAGATACCTTGACGAGTTCCGGGACCCCAAGTTAGCCACAGGGCTGATCAAATATATCTGGTGCCTCTCCACCAAGCCGATACGGGTGATGGAGTTCTGTGGCGGCCATACAGTGGCAATATTGAAACACGGCATCCGCCAACTTCTCCCCCCCACAGTGACTATGCTCTCCGGCCCTGGCTGTCCGGTCTGCGTCACCTCTCACAACGACATCGATAAGGCTCTGGCCCTGGCCAAGATCCCTGAGGTGATCATCACCACCTTCGGCGATATGGTTAGAGTGCCTGGCAGCCGGGGCAGCCTACAAGAGGCTAAAGCCGATGGTGCTGACCTCCGCATCGTCTATTCCACTATCGACGCCCTCCAGATCGCCAAGAGGAACCCGGGGAAGAGCGTTATATTCCTGGCCATCGGCTTCGAGACCACCGCCCCCACCGTGGCCCTCTCTCTCTTAGAGGCAGAGGCCCAGGGGATAGAGAATTACTACATCTTTTCTATGCATAAACTCACCCCTCCGGTGATGAAAGCCCTTCTAGATTCCGGGGAGGTGAAACTAGATGGCATCATCGGACCCGGTCATGTGACCACCATCATCGGATCCAGCGCCTGGGAATTTCTGCCCCGCCGTTACGGCCTCCCCTGTGTGGTCGCTGGTTTTGAGCCTCTCGATATCTTGCGCAGCGTGGCCATGCTGGTGGAGCAAGTGGAGGCGGGCAGAGCGGAGGTGGGGAACGCCTATCCCCGCAGCGTGCGCCCGGAGGGGAATCGGGTGGCCCTAGCCCAGATGGAGAAGGTCTTCGAGGTAGGAGAGGCCGAGTGGAGAGGGATGGGCACTATCCCGCAAAGCGGGCTGAGGTTAAAAAAAGTACAGGAGGTTCGACGCCGCATCCCGGTACGATATCGACCCCGGCCCCTCGCAGGAGCCCAAGGGGTGTATCTGCGGAGAGGTCCTGCGAGGGGTCAAGAGACCGCCTCAGTGTAAACTCTTCCGCCGCACCTGCACGCCCCTCCACCCTGTGGGCCCCTGTATGGTTTCCTCCGAGGGGAGTTGCGCGGCTTACTACCATTACGGAGGGGAAGATGCAAGATAAGATCCTTCTGGCTCACGGTAGTGGGGGAAAACTCAGCCACGACCTTATAGAGAAACTCTTCCTTCCCCATTTCGATAACCCCATTTTGGCCCGCCTCGACGATTCGGCTCTCATCGAACTGGAGAGCGGTGCTCGATTAGCCTTCACCACAGACAGTTATGTGGTAAGCCCCCTCTTCTTCCCCGGCGGCGACATAGGGAAGTTGGCCATCTGTGGCACCATCAACGACCTGGCTATGAGCGGAGCAAAGCCCTTCTATATGAGCGCCTCTTTCATCATCGAGGAGGGGTTCCCTGTAACAGATCTAAAGCGGATAGTCCTCTCCATGCGCAAAGTAGCGGAGGAGAGCGGGGTGAAGATAGTAGCCGGGGACACCAAGGTAGTAGGGGAAGGGGCAGCCGATGGGGTATTCGTCAACACCACTGGGGTAGGTTTAATTCCGGAGGGGGTACATATCTCTGGGGCCAACGCCAAACCAGGGGATATGATAATAATAAGTGGTACTCTTGGCGACCACGGGATCGCCATCATGAGCCAAAGGGAAGGGTTGGAGTTCGCCTCCTCCCTAGAAAGCGATTGCGCCCCCCTCCAGGGGTTAGTAGCCCGGATGGTGGAGGCCTCGCCCGAGATCCACTGCCTCCGCGACCCCACCAGAGGAGGCTTGGCCACCACCCTCAATGAGATGGCCACCCAATCCCAGGTTACTTTCCTCATCGAGGAGGAGAAGATCCCGGTACAGGATGAGGTACGGGGGGTCTGCGAACTTTTGGGCCTCGACCCCCTCTACCTGGCTAATGAGGGCAAACTGGTGGCTGTGCTCCCCCCTCACGCCGCCGATAGGGTTCTCCAAGCGATGAGAGGCCACCCTTATGGGAAGGCCTCTGTGGTCATCGGCCAAGTGCTCTCCGACCATCCTGGCCGTGTCATAATGAAGACCAGGCTAGGAGCCCACCGCCTCCTGGAGATGGCCGTAGGGGAACTTCTGCCCCGCATATGCTAGGAGAACCGGAAGGCTCTCTCTAACTGTGAATATTTTCCTCGCTCCTCTCCATAGCCATCCACACCATCTCCGTGAGATCCAAAACTCGTACGCGTTCCTTCTGCGCTCTAACCCCGGCTGACATGGTTCGCTCACACTGGGGACAAGCGGTGACGATGATTTCGGCTCCGGTATCTAAAGCCATCTGGATCTTACGCGCGGCCACGGCCGAGACCAGGTCGCGGTCCACCATCTCCAAATCGCCGCCACCCCCGCAGCAGAGGGCGTTCTCCCGGTTTTGGGCCATCTCGATGAGGGTCGCCCCCGGTATAGCCTCAACAATGCGCCGTGGAGGCTCATAGATCCCGCTGCTCCGCCCCAAGTCGCACGGGTCGTGATAAGTAACGAGATGCGGAAACTGGCCTAACCTCACCCTTCCCCCAGAGATCAAATCGGCCAACAACTCGGTGGAGTGCTGAACTTCAAAGCCTAAAGGCTCGCCGATGATTCGCGGGTAATCGATTTTCCAAGTATGGAAGCAGGAAGGGCAAGCGGTCACCAATCTTTTGGCTCCCATCTTCCGGACCGCTTCCACGTTATGAGAGGCGAGTTCCTCGACCGATTTGCCCATCCCGGCGACGATGAGGGGGAAACCACAACACCACTCTTCCCCTCCTAGGGCAGCGAAGTTCACCTCCGCCCGCTCCATGATCCGCACCATCGATTGGGGGATGGCATAGACTTGAGGGTAGAAGGAGGGGACACAACCCACGAAGAAGACCACCTCTGCCTTCTCCTTCCCCTTCACCCCTTCGGGGATCCGTTCTAGATTCCCGCTCCAGATGAGGCGGTCCTCATTAGGGTCGCCAGAGATATTATGACTGGCGGTCATTATATCCGCCAACCGCTCCGCCCACTGAGGAGAATAGCCAGTCTCCACCATGAACTCCCTGGTCGATAGCCTGAGATCCCTGGTGTTGATCAAACTGGGGCATACCTCCCTACACCTGCTACATAGGGTGCAGAGATAAGCGTTGTCGGAGAGCCCCTTTGGCATCTTTTCGGCTCCTCTGTTGGAGCGAAAGAGCACGCCCGGTAACCCGTAGGTTTTCCTAATGAACGACCTGAACTCCTTATATAACCCTCCCGCTGTGGATTCTAACCGTTTTCTTTCCGCATAAACCGGGCAGACACCCACACAACTTCCGCATTTCACGCAGGAATCGAGCGCAATGAGATGCCTTAAAGAGAGAGGGAGAGGAGCCTCTTTGATTCCAGGCTTGAAGGCCTCTTGAGGCATAAAATTGACAAACATAACAAAAGGTATGGTGAGGATATGCCAGAGCTTCTCGTTGTAAGGGATGGAGGCAACGAGGGTTCCCAGGAACAATCCAGACAAAGACCAAAGGGGATAGTTGAGGGATGACCAGGGCAACCCCAGGGGAGCGATGATTTTACTTAGACCAAAGGAGACGAACCAATATCGGGCCACAGAGGCTGGAAGGCTGTAGGTTAGAATGCTTGTCGCCTCACAAATGAACCGAAGGATAAACCATCCTCCCAATAGATTGACGGCCACGATATCCCCCATAGAACTCTTAAAGGGATTGGCCCTTGCCACGAACCTTCGATAGATAGCAATCAACCCTGCGGTCAATATCATGGCTCCAAAGAGGTCGAAGAGGATCCCAAAAAGAGCATCGCGTACCCCGAGAGAGGGAGTAGCCACATCCCGAAAGAAGTAAAAATCAACGAATGGCGCATAGAAGAATTTCAAGAGATGGGAAAATCCCTCAAATTGAGGCATCACCTCTGCTTTTATATGGCCGGTGATGATGATCGCCGGATAGCCGCTCATGATCAGGACCTTCATCAACCATCTCAATTTGTCTTGGCGAAATAGCTTCCTCTGGAGAAGAGCATCCAAGACGACCGCCTGTATCAATTGCCATATCTTCACGCTGAACAAGTTTGAGGCGACGCCCTTTATGAAGGCTCGCCAATCCGGTCGTCCTCGCCAATAGAGGGATAACCGCAGGGCGATACCTACAAAAAAGACGATCGCACCTGCAATAAAGAAGAGAACAAATAGTGGATGGGCCGTTATCATCTGTATCCCCTTTGTTTGTATGTTAATGCCACCGACAACTCGCTTCTATTTTCCCTCAAAACAGGTTGACAAATCCAAGGGCCTATGATAAAAAGGGCCTGCCAGGAAGTTGATTAGCTTCCAAATTTCATCATACCATATTACCTGGTGAATATGTCAGGAACCTTGAAAGGAGAAGCGCGGGCATGAAACACCAGGAATACGACTTCCCTGATGAACTCTATTATGACAAGAACCATGGTTGGATAGACGTGGAAGGGGATATAGCCACTCAGGGCGTCAACGACTTCGCTACCAAGACTTCGGGAGAGATAGTCTACGCCGAGGTGCCCCGCGTGGGGCGCACGGTTGAACAGGGCAAACCGTTCATGTCTATGGAATCGGGTAAATGGGTGGGCCGGATCCACACTCTGGTTAGCGGTACGATCATCGAGGCCAACGAAGAACTGGAATGGGACGCCACCATCATAAATAAATCCCCCTACGGCGATGGTTGGTTGGCCAAGATCGAATGCTCGGACCTGAGCGAACTCGATAACCTACTACGCGCCTCCGACCCTGAATTCCTCGAGTTCATCAAGGAAGAAGAGAAGAAGTGGGAGGAGGCAACGGGATAGACCTGGATCATGCCTCGCTTGGCCCTCCCCTTTGACTTCTCCTAAAGCCCCTGGCGGCCGCTAGGGGCTTCTACCCTCGACCGGCTCCAGCCGCACCGCGCAGACCTTATACTCCGGTATCTTAGCCACCGGGTCCAAGGCGGGGTTGGTGAGGATGTTGGCTGCGGCCTCGGCGAAATGGAAGGGGGCGAAGACCACGCCTGGAGCCACCCGCTTGGTCACCCAGATATTGGTCTCGATCTCTCCCCTTCTGGTTACGAGCCGCCCCCTTTCCCCATCCTTTAACCCTAAACCCTCCGCATCTTGCGGGTTCACCTCCACGTAGGCCTCGGGTACTTCCCGATCCAGCTTCACCGAACGGCGGGTCATAGTTCCCCCATGCCAATGGAACATATTCCTCCCCGTGGTCAAGAGCAAGGGGTACTCCTCATCGGGCAACTCGGCCGCCTCTTGATGCTCCACGGCGTGGAAGAGCCCCTTGCCTCGAGCAAACTCTCCTTTATGGAGGTAGAGCGTTCCGGGGTCCCCTGGGCTGCGGCAAGGCCATTGTAAGAACCCCTCTTTCTCTAGCCGCTCATAACCTATCCCCCCATAGATGGGAGTGAGGGAAGCCAACTCCTCCATTATCTGGCTAGGGCTTTGGAATTCGAAACCGGAAGCCCCCATCCTCTGGGCCAACTGACAGATGATCTGCCAGTCGGGCTTGCACTCCCCTAGAGGCTCTATAGCCTGACGTACCAGTTGCACTCGGCGATCCGTCGCCGTGAAAGTGCCTTCCTTCTCTGCGAAGGAAGCCGAGGGCAAGACCACATCCGCCAACTCCGCCGTCTCCGAGAGAAAGATCTCCTGGACTAATAAGAACTCCAGATTCTTGAGCGCCTCCACCACGTGGTTTGAGTCTGGATCCGAGAGGACGGGGTTCTCCCCCATGATATAGATAGCCTTGATTTTGCCCTCTGCAGCCGCGTTCATCATCTCCACCACGGTGAGGCCCACCTCTGAGGGGAGCCCCTTCACCCCCCACGCCTTCTCGAACTTAGCCCTGATCTCGGGGTTGGTGACACTCTGATAGCCGGGGTAGAAATTGACTAGGGCTCCGGCATCACAAGCCCCCTGCACGTTGTTTTGCCCCCGCAAGGGGTTGACCCCCGTCCCAGGGCGACCAACGTTTCCGGTGAGCATCGCTAGGTTGGCACAGGACCAAACGTGCTGCACGCCAGAGGTATGTTGGGTGATGCCCATAGAGTAGACGATGGCCGCCTTATCCGCCTGACCATACATCCGCGCCGCCTGCACCAGATCGTCCCTAGGTACGCCAGTGATCGCCTCCACCCTTTCTGGGGTGTAGGCTTCTACCACCTTCTTCAACTCCTCGAACCCCTCAGTGCGCTGGGCGATGAACTCCACCTCCTCCAGCCCCTCCTTGAGGATAACGTGCATCATCCCATTGAGCCAGGCCACATCGGTCCCCGGCCGCTGTCGAAGCCAGAGGTCGGCATGGAGAGCCAACTGTATCCGGCGGGGGTCAACGACGATCAATTTGGCCCCCTTCTCCTGGGCCCGCATAATCCGGGTGCCGATGATGGGGTGTTGCTCAGTAGTGTTGGAGCCGACGACCAAGATGAGATCCGCCTCCTCCAGGTCAGGGATAGAGTTGGTCATCGCCCCGCTCCCGAACGCTGTGGCCAGACCGGCCACCGTGGAGGAGTGTCAAAGGCGGGCACAGTGATCTATATTGTTGGTACCTAACACCGCGCGGGTAAACTTCTGGAGAAGATAGTTCTCCTCGTTGGTCGCCTTAGCCGAGGAGAGGACCGCGA
>CAZERB010000009.1:0-22460 GCA_964514645.1 uncultured Anaerolineales bacterium | reverse complement strand
TAGTAATATACGCATTATAACGCAACTAGGTTTCAAGCCCAAAATAACCTGGCCGTTGATAAAGAGCCCAAACCCTGTTATAATATTAACCATAGTCACGCATGAATCGAGCGAGGAGGCGACGATGTACCAGCGGATAGTGATCGTGGGGCATCTGGGGGCCGATCCCGAGATGCGGTACACCCCCAGCGGAAAGCCGGTTACCACCCTGCGAGTGGCTACCAACCACCGGTGGACTGACAGCGAGGGCAACCGCCAGGAGCAGACCACCTGGTTCCGGGTTGCAGTCTGGGGGAAACAGGCCGAAGCCTGCAACCAATATCTCAGCAAGGGGCGCCAGGTCTTGGTTGATGGACGCCTGAACCCTGATCAATCTGGCAACCCACGTATCTGGACCGGATCAGACGGCGTTGCCCGTGCCTCTTACGAGGTGACGGCGCTCACCGTGAGGTTCATAGGGGCCAGGGAGGAACGAGCCCCTGAGGTTGGCCCGGAGGAGGAGTTTCCCGAAGAGGAGATCCCCTTCTAACTATCCATGAAGCACACGATAACCCTTTGCCAGACCCAAGCGGGCTGGGTCGGTTTACTCCTCTCTCCCCGAGGGCTACGAGCCCTTGAATACCCCCGCCCCAGCCCGGAGGCGGCTCTGGCCAACCTCCAGGAGCGTTGGCCGGAGGCCCCATTTGAAGAGTCGGCTGCCGAGGAGTTGAAGGAGCAGTTGCGCCGGTATTACGCCGGCGAACCGGTGACCTTCGCGGCGAAACTCGATCTAGAAGGCTATACCCATTTTGAACGGAAGGTTTGGGCGGCTACCTCCCGTATCCCCTATGGCCAGACTCGCCCCTACTCTTGGGTGGCGAAAGAGGTAGGCTCGCCGCGGTCTTATCGGGCCGTGGGCACGGCCCTGGCCAAAAACCCCATCCCCATCATCATCCCCTGTCACCGAGTACTTCGCAAAGATGGAACCCTGGGCGGCTACGGCGGCGGCCTGGATATGAAACGTACGCTCCTCAAGATGGAAGCAAGAGGAACCTAGCAAGTAGGGCAGGTTTCCATACCTGCCCTACTCCTACCGCTTGTCCCGACTGCTTGCCTCACGCTTGTCCTGGATTTAAAATCCAGGACAAGCAGCAATCCAGTTTCTACGTAGCATCGGCCTGTCCTGGCATCGTTAGGCCAGGGGCTTCAGCCTGACGGGAGAACGTCGCCCTGAAGGGCGACGCTACCTCTTTCCTCTCGCCACCAGCCTCCTCATCGCCTCCACCTCCTTGCCCCCCAAGACGAGCGAGGCCAGGAGATAAACCCCACCCCCCAAGACCATAGCCCCTACCGCTTGCAATAGAACATGGCTGCCCCTCGTAGCCTCGGCGAACCATTCTATCGCTACCCCCATTAGAGCCGCCGCGGCGGCTATCTTGGCCAAGGAGGTCAGGAGTTCCCTCCCCCCCATACCTTTCATCCGCCCTTGCAGGATAAGTAATAGCCAAACCATCTCCACCATGGTGGCCAGAGAGTTGGCCAAGGCCAACCCTCCATGGGTCAATGGCCCCACGAGGAGGAGGCAGAGAACGATGTTGATGACCATAGAGGCTAACCCTACCAAGACCGGCGTTAAGGTATCGTGGAGGGCGTAAAAGGCCCTGGTGACTATCTCCACCGTAGCGTAGGCGAAAAGCCCTAAAGCATAGAATTGCAGCGCCCAAGCCACTGCGCCGGTGGACTCTAGGCCGAACCTCCCCCGCTCCAAGAGCAACCTGATTATCGGCTCCCGCAAGAGGAAGAGCCCCACCGTAGCCGGGACGGTGAGGTACCAGGTCACCCGCAGGGTTAACGAAAGAGCCCGACGCAGCTCTCCCAACTCCCCCTTGGCCGTCAACTCGGAAAAGGTAGGAAAGGCCACGGTGGCTATGGCCATGGCGAAGACGCCCAGGGGGAGAAACATCAAGAGCCAGGCGTAGTTTAGAGCAGCCAGACTGCCCGCCACCAGGCCCGAAGCCAGGATAGTATTAACCAGGAAATTGATCTGCATAGTGGCTAACCCCAACATGCGGGGCAGCATCAGCCACCCCACCTCCCGCACCCCTGGATGGCCAAGGCCCAAGATGGGGAAGTAACTCAGCCCCCTTTTTACGAGTTCCGGAACCTGGATCAGGAGGTGCAAGACGGATCCCACCACCACGCCTATAGCCAAGCCATAGACTCCCATAGTGGGAGCGAGGAAGAGCGCCCCTCCGATGATGGAGAGGTTATAGATGGCGGGAGCCCAGGCGGGCCAAAGGAAGTGCTGAAACGAGTTGAGGACGCCCATGGCGATCCCGCTCACACCGAATACGACCGAGGAGAGGAGCATGAGCCGCATAAGGCTAGTCGTAAGCACCTGCTCTCTAGGGCCAAAGCCCGGCGCTACCACTCGGGCCACCAGTTGGGGGGCGAAGATAGCGGCCAGGAGGCTGACTATAGTCACGGCGATGAAGACTATGTTGAAGATGGCGCTAGCCAATCGCCAGGCCTCCTTCTCCTCCCGCGCTAGATATTCGGTGAAGACGGGGATGAAGGCCGCCCCCAAAGCACCCCGAGCGATGATCTGGAAGATCAAATCGGGTACCCGAAAGGCAGCCAGATAGGCGTCCAGTTCCCAGGTTGTCCCGAACTGGCTACTAATGATCATCTCCCGAGCCAACCCCAAGGCTCGGCTGGCCACAAAGGCCACCATCACCACGCCTGCGGCCCGAGCCAGTTCTCCCGCCCGACCTTCTTCCATCCCTACCTCAACTATTGGGCCTCACTATTATAGCCAAATCGGCTGGCGAGGAAAGGCGTCGTATATAATCATGCAACTGGACAAAGGGAGAGAAATCGAGTATTATTTAATCAGTTCGCAACCACGGAGGTCTCTTGGCTACTACAGCATCGGCAAAGAAGAGGATCAGGTCCTCGGCCCGAAGGGCGGAGCGAAACCGGGTCTTCCGCTCTCGGCCTCGGACCTTCATAAAGAAGACCGATCGGCTCATCGCCGAGGGCAAACTGGAGGAGGCCGCTCAGGCCGCGCGGGAGGCTACAAGCGCCCTGGATAAAGCAGCGGTGAAAGGGGTCATCCATAAGAATAACGCTGCCCGCCGGAAAGCCCGCCTCATGAGGCGCCTTAATCTAGCCCTCAAGAAAACCGAATAACCCCCACTCGGCTACCTCCAAAGGACCCCCATATTCCCCTTGACATAGCACACCTGTTCTGATATAATATAGAACAGGTGTTCGAATGAACGATAAGATGCGAGTGGGGCTCCTTTGGTTCGACGATGACCGGAAGAAAGAGGCCTCTCTAAAGATCAAGGAGGCCGCCGAGCGGTACTTTGAGAAGTTCGGTCGGTGGCCCAATCTTTGCTACGTGAGCCCCGGCACCCTTCCCCTCTCACCGGATTCTATAGGGACGGAGGGCGTCCATCTTGATGGCCTGTGCGTCTTGCCTAGCCCTCTGGTCCTCCCCGACCACTTCTGGGTAGGAGAGGCCATCACTAAAGAGAGGGCTCTCCAAGCTCAGAGTTGACAGCCGAGTACCACTTTCCTATTGATAAAAAGAGAGAGATCGACTACAATACAAAAGGTCTTCAAACTGAGCGCCTCTAGAGGCTTGGCCACTGAGCGACCTGGCAAAATGAGCCCATCTGTGGTAGACTGAAGTCGATGCGCTATCTCGTCCTCTCCGATATCCATAGCAACCTCCCCGCCTTGGAAGCGGTCTTGGCAGAGGTCGATCTTGCCTATATCGACGAGGTGCTCTGCTTGGGGGACCTAGTTGGCTACGGGCCCCACCCCAACGAGTGTATCGCCCGCTTCCGAGAACTCCCGCTCCACTGTGTGGTCGGAAACCACGATTGGGCAGCCATCGGAAAGATGGATACCGCCGAGTTCAACACTGCTGCTCGGGAGGCCTGTCAATGGACAGCCCAAGAACTGACTGCAGAGAATAGAGCCTATCTGCAAAGCCTTCCTCAGACCTTCGTCCAAGACAACTATACCTTAGTCCATGGTAGCCTCCGCGCTCCCATCTGGGAGTATGTTACCCATTCCCTAATGGCCCAGCGCAGTTTTGAACTTCTCAATACTCAACTTTGTTTTCATGGTCACACTCACGTCCCGGTGGTCTTCCGCGAAGAGGGGCCCTACCCCCAGGCTTACATCCTCCCTCCTGGACAGAGGATAACCCTCGATAGAAACCGGTATATGATCAACACCGGAAGCGTGGGACAGCCTCGCGATGGCGACCCCCGGGCCAGTTACCTTCTCTTCGATAACCAAAAGGCGACAGTCGAGTATGGGCGTGTGGATTACCCCGTAGAAGAGACCCAGAAGGCGATGAAAAAGAAGGGGCTCCCGGGAAGCCTCATCACCCGTCTCTCTTATGGCTGGTAGATCTATGGAACCTTCAAGGGTCGTTAACCGTCTAGAGAGTAGGAAAACCCAAACCGAAGGAGAATAGAATGAAAGGCAAATGGCTCGCAGGAACGCTCATCATACTCCTCTTGGTACAGATCGTGGGCTGCGCGCCAGCGAGCGTACCCACCCCTGCTCTGCACCTTCCGTCTGAGTACGATCTCGCGGCGCGGGGAGCAGCGCCAACCCCTGCCCCTGCTCCCGTCGAGGAGTATAAGGAGGGGGGCCTGGCTATGCCCCAAGTGGAGGAACGGCTCATCATAAGGATGGGGGACCTCTCCCTCTTGGTGGAGGATACAGAGGAGAGCCTGGGCAAAATAGAGGCTCTGGCTTTGGAACTGGGAGGCTTCGTCATCAACTCCAATTCCTGGAAAGTGAATGAGGCGCTCCATGCCACCATCGCTATCAGGGTGCCCGCCGAATCGTTCGAAGAGGCGAGAAGACGCATCAAAGAGGGAGCGCTGGAGGTCCAGAGCGAGAATACCTCCGCTCAGGATGTGACGGAGGAATATGTCGACCTAGAGGCCCGTCTCACCTATCTAGAAGAGACTGAGGGTGAACTCCGCGAACTCCTCCGCTCGGCCCAGGAAAGGGGTGAAAAGGCGGAAGGCATACTAGCCATCTATCGGGAACTTTCCAACATCGGCATCCAGGTCGAGCAGGCCAAGGGACGCATGCAATACTTGGAAAGGAGCGCCGCCATGTCCGCCCTCACCGTGAACCTCACCCCCAAGGAAGAGGTTCAGGTGGTGGAGCCTGGATGGGACTGGCTGCGCACGATCAGGGAATCCCTCCACGACCTGGTAAAGGCCCTGCAACTCTTAGCCGACATAGCCACTCGCCTCATCATCACCATCCTGCCCATCCTCATCATCATAGCCCTGCCTTTCGCGCTCTTGGCATGGCTGGTGGCGTGGCTCTGGCGCCGGCGAAGGGTCAAGAAACAGGGCTAAGGCGAAAAATCAAAAGGGGCACGATAATCGTGCCCCTTTTTACTTTGGGGACGGCTCTTCCGGTGGCTCTTTCTCCGCCTTCCGGTAGGCCTCAAGCCATTTTTGGAGTCGGGCGGCTTGCGCTTCCTCTTCCCTTCTCTTCTCCCTCTCCCGATAGGCGTCCACCCGGGCGAAGATCTCCCCTTGAACGCGGCGGGGGTCATGGACCCAATCGAAGGTGAACTCCCCCTCAGTAGCCGCGGTCTCTATGATCACCATGCCCACGTTGAGAAGGTTATAAACTATGCCGGGAATGAGGTACCTCACATCCTGGATCATGGCCAGGCTCGCCTCCCTCCGCTCCTCTCGCAAGAAGAGGGGCTTCCTCTCCATATCTATGATCCGATCGTCGGTCAAGACATAGATGTCGTTCCGCCAATCCTCATACCGGTAGAGGATGAAGAGAGCCGAGAGGCTAGCGGCGGTTACGCAGAGGACCAAAGCCAAGGTTCGAGGCAAGAAAGAGACCAGAGGGAGCCCCAAAGCCACAGCCACCCCTATCTCCAAGACGACTATGAGAAGGACCAGAGGGCCCACTGTCTTTCGCAAGAGAACATACCAATGCTTCCTCCAGGTCACTTGGGAGTCCTCCTCTAAGCGTAGGCGAGGGAAAAGGTAATCAAGGAGGAGAGGGAATGCGCCTCTCTTCTTATAAGCGACGGCTATCTCTTGAGGCTCAACGAGGGCCTCTTCTAGGAGGGGTTCTTCCTTGCGGGAGCGCTCTACTTGGGCCAGGATCTCCTCCTGCACCCGCTCCGCCTGGGGTAGACCGGTAAGAACTATCTTACCCCTACTCCCCGCGGTCTCTATGACCAAGTTGGCGAAGCCCAATAACCTAGCCAAGGCGTGGGGGGAGAGTAAGGTCACGTTCTGGATCCTCCCTAGCGCGGCCTCATTTCGCTCCTCATATAGGAGCATCACCTTCTCCACCTGGACTACCCGTTTGTCGGTGACCACATAGTAATCGTTTTGCCAATCGAGATAGAACCACATAAAGAGGAGAGCGGCCAGAGGGCCGAGGAAAAGGTAGGCCAAAGGAAGGAGACGACCAAAAGAGGCCGGGGAGAAAACCCAAATCGCGGCGGGTAAGGTGAGCAGGAAGGCCGGGAGGAGCAAGCGAAGGGCCAAGAAGTAGGGGTGCCGCCGATGAAAAGAGAGAACAACCTCATCCTGATGGAGCCAGGAGAACCGGGGTGAACTCTGAATCAAGATACACCTCTATAGGAAATCTCGCACCTTTTGCGCCACTGCCTCGTTCATCCCCTCCACGGCAGCCAGTTCTTGGAGGCTAGCCTGGCGAATCGCTTCCAGTGAGCCGAACTGTTTCAGAAGGGCTCTCCTCCTCTTGGGGCCGATCCCGGGGATCTCCTCTAGGAGAGTGGCCAGGCTTCTCTTCCCCCGCAACTTCTGATGGTAGCCTAAAGCGAAGCGGTGGGCCTCATCCCGCAGCCGCTGCATCAACTGGAGGGCTGGGGAATCGTCGGGAAGCCGAAAGGGACGATCGCTCCCTGGATAGTAGATCTCCTCTCGCTCCTTGGCCAAGGCCACAGCGGGAACCTCCAAGCCATATTCAGCCAGGACCTCCAGAGCGGCGTTCAGTTGACCCTTCCCGCCGTCGATGACCAAAAGATGGGGCAAAGTCGCCCAATCACTTTCATCCTCATCGAGGATTCGGGCAAACCGTCGCTTGAGCACCTCTCGCATCATGGCATAATCGTCGGCCCCCTGGACGCTCTTTATGCCGAAATGGCGGTAGGCCTCTTTCTGGGGTACACCTTTCTGGAAGACCACCATGCTCCCCGTGGCCGCAACCCCTTGGATATTGGAAATGTCATAAGCCTCGATGCGCAAGGGGAGGGCTTCCAGTCCCAGGTGTTCCTGTAGATCGGTGAGAGCGGCCATCGCCTTCTCTTCATCGATCGCTTCCTGAGCCTCTAGATGGGCCAAGGTCTGGGTTGCGTTCTCTTCCGCCAACTTCACCAGTCCCCGCTTCTTACCCCGGCGGGGAACGGAGAGGGCCACCTTTGCCCCTTTCCTCTCCTCCAGCCACGCTCTGACCACAGCGGCTTCGTCTATCTCGCTCCCCAAGAGGATCTCGGTGGGTATGTAAGCCACCGCATCGTAGAACTGCTTCAGGAAAGAGGTCAGAACCTCTTTTGTCTCCTCACCCTCTGTCCCCTCCAAGAGGAACGATTCCCGACCTATCAGTTTGCCCCCCCGCACGAAGAAGACCTGCATGCAGGCCTCGCCATCCCGCCTAGCCAGGGCTATCACATCCTGATCCACCTTGGTGCGAAAGACGATCCTCTGCTTCTCCATCGCCCGTTCGATGCCCCGGATCTGGTCGCGTAGGGATGTCGCCCGCTCGAACTCCAGATCTCTTGCCGCCTCCTCCATCTGCCGACGAAGGGAGGCGAGGATCGCCTCCTGCTTACCCTCCAAGAAGAGACAAACCCCTTCGATGAGGGCCCGATAATCTTCCTGGGAGATAGCCCCGATGCAAGGGGCCGGACAGCGTTTGATGTAATAGTAGAGGCAGGCCCGCTGGTCGGTGCCGACAAGTTTGCGCCGGCAGGTCACGTAAGGGAAGATACGGCGCAGCGTATCTAGGGTCTGGTGCATGGCCGCTGAGGAGGCGAAAGGACCATAATATTTGGCTCCGTCTCGCTGGGCGCGGCGAACGATCTGGATGCGAGGGAACTCCTCCTGCCAACTGATCCTGATATAGGGATAGCGCTTATCATCCCGGAAACGGACATTATAGCGGGGGCGGTACCTCTTGATCAAGGAGCACTCTAAAACGAGGGCCTCCATCTCCGATTCGGTGACGAGAAACTCGAAGTCGGCTGTCGTCCTAGCCAGGTGGGCTAACTTGGGGCTTCGGGTGGGCGAAGCGGAAAAGTAGGAGCGCACCCTATTTCTTAGATTCGCCGCCTTCCCCACGTAAACCACTCCTCCCTTCTCATCCTTGAAGAGATAAACGCCCGGGCCAGTGGGTATACTATTCACCTTTTCCCCTAGATCAGAAGCCGTGACCATCCCCATAATCTCTTCTTCTATTTTACCACAAAAAGGGGCCTGGGTGTAACCCCAGGCCCTTGCCTTTTCTCCCTTTTTCGCTCCTATGCGGTTGCTACCGAGGCACGGTGGAGTTGCCCGAAGAGATGGGCCATAACTAGATACCCCCAGAAGGAGGTAAAGAGCACGCCCACCCCACAGGCGATGACGCCGAAACCGGCGATGACGTTGGCCACCCAGGCTAGAATCAGGGCTACAATGTAGTTCCCTAGATTCCCGGTGATGAGGCCAAAGATTTCGCCGAGGCGGAAGGCAGAGGTTAAATCCCCGGTCACCGCATATTTGATCATGATAGCCGGCGAGAGGATGGCCAGCACAAGGCCATAGAGCCCGAGGATACAGTACAGGGGAAAGAGGAGCAGAGCGATGAGGTCTTCACCTTTTCCGTTGCCTCCCCCCAGGGCGAAGGTCAGTCCCATGAAGCAGCCCATAATCAGCCAGATGGGGATAGTGTAGATGAAGCCGATGATGACTACCATCAGCCCTTTGACGAACTTCCCGCCGAACTCCGACCATTCCGGAAGGGGTCGCTCCAAACCCTGGGTCACATTGCGGAGCGTCTCCACCATGTAGCCAAACACGGCAAATTGCACGATGGGGATGATCCCCAAGATACCCCCAATGAGTATCTTTGTGATCCAACTCTCGTCATCGAAGACGTAAGTGAAAGCCTTGCCGATCTCCATTTTAACCTCCCGTTGAGTTATGCAACCACAGGCTCAACTGATACCCGAAGTTGGCAATGATCGCCTTTCTATAAGATGCTAACTAGCCTTCATCGTCTTAAAGATAAGGCCACCCAAGGTACCCAGGATGACGGCTATAACTATGCCGGTTAGACAGCAGAGAGTGCCGCCCACCAACGCCCCGCCGAACCCTGCTGTCCAGCGGACGAAGAGGGAGGGTTCGATCCCCAGGTCCCGGAGCGCCCGCCAGGCTTCAGGAGGGATCTGGCTCAAGGTGTTTGCCGCCGCGGTGGCTCCAAAGATGGCGACCCTAACCAATCCGATGACCATATTTACCACCCCGCCGATAGCCGCTGTCACCGCCCCGGCCACCGCTCCTGCGCCGGCTCCCTCACCCGCTGTTTGGATCTCCTTGCCCCCTAAACTCACCGCCCAAGCACCGACCCCTATCCACAGGAGCAGGGTGCCAAAACAAGCGATGAGCCCACCCACACAGGGGATCAAGCCGATCAAGGCCAGAACTATAGCGATGACCCCGCCTATAAGTCCCGCCTTCAAACCCGCTTCTACCACGATACGTACCTCCTCGTGAAGATCTCTGCTCCAAAGGCTTCATCCTTGGGCAGGTTTATACATTATATCAAGAATGGCTCCCTCTTACAACCTCAAAGCGGCAATCCTAGGAGCCTGGTCAACTGGGCCCGGGCAAAGCCCACAGCCCCTAGCTCTAAGAATGTGGCCCCCAAGCCCAATGCCAGAGGCAAGAGAGCATCCCCCCAGGTTATGGCTTGCCCCTCCCGGCCGCTCACCACTAGAACCAAAAGGCTGTTCACCAGGGTGAAGATGAGCAGCACGCCTAAAGCGCTGGCCAAGGCTAAAGGGTAGAGAAGAGCATCGATCTGGGCCTGTACGATGAGGACGATGAAAAGGGCTCCCACCAAGAGGATCGAAAGTTCCTTAAAGCCACTCAGCGCCTCCTTGGGCTTTGGCTCCTTCCAGAGGGTGAAGTTGAAAACGGGAAAGACCAAAATACTCAAGGAGAGGCCATAAAGGCTTCCCGTGATAAGCCGCAAGGTGTTATGGGGTTGGTAGAGATGGGGTGCAGTGGGGAAGAAGGTGAGATAGGAGTTGAGGCCATCCACTCCGTTGGCCATGATGAAGCCCACCAGAAGGACGATGACCCTCACCGGTGGCAAGCGGCTCGCTTTTCCCTTGGATAACCCCATGGCCACCAGCCCCCATAAGGCCCCCAAAAAGGTCCCCGTGCAGCGGGCGCAAAGGGGCAACTGTCGGCCAGCCAGGTGAAAGGAGTGATCCGGCAAGCGGCCGCAGACGGCGTAGCCCACCGCATCGGCCTTGACCAGTATAGAGACCGGCCATAGAGGCGAGAGGAGAAGCAAGGTTACCAAGGCTACAAGGGCGATGACCCCCCATCGCAAGAAGTGGCTACCATAGAATACCCGCACCCTCTCTGCCATCCTCCCTAACTTCGCTCCCTAATCGCACTGGCGCAATTCCCGGTAAACCCCTCTATATTTCTCAGGAAGGAGTTCTGCCAGGTGGCGCATGATGAAGTCGGAATCAGCCCTCAGTTGCTCCTTTCGAGAGCGCCCAATAGGGCGCTCCGGCAACCTAAATACCCGACCGATGATCACGCGGAGATGAGGCCTCTGGAACCGCTTCAACTTCTGGAAAGCATCTTCCGTCCCCGTGATACCGATGGGAAGTATTGGGATGTTCGCCCGCTGGGCTAGAAAGACGGGTCCCGTCTTCCCCCTTTCCAAGGCCCCGGTGACGCTTATCCTCCCTTCGGGAGCGATGACCAAGACACCTCCCCGCTCCAGAATCGCCAGAGCCTTACTGAGCGCCTCCCGGTCGTAATGGCCCCGGTTCACCCAGATCACCCCCCCCATCCTCAAAAGGAACCCTGTCACCGGCACCTCTCGAAGGCCAGCCACCGCCAACCCCGTGATCCGCCAAGGCAAGGTGGCCACCAGAAGCGCCGGGTCGAGGTGGCCCAAGTGGTTGAAGACCACCAAAAGAGGCCCTCCCGAGGGGAGGTTATCCCGCCCTTCTACCTCCCAGCGGGTCAAGACCTTGAAGAGCAGGGTGAAAAAAGGCTTGGCTAACCGATAGAACATCGTGGGGCAAGGAAAAGGCTAATAATGTATCTCCACCAAGGTGCCTGGGTTGTTGGTGCTGGAGTATATCACATTATAGCCCGGAGGTAAAGTGGGGGTAGCCCAGTCGAAGAGCCACTGGGCATCGGAAACGGTGAGGTTCACGCAGCCAAAACTCATAGGGGTACCGAAGTTGTTATGCCAGTAGGTGCCGTGGATGGCGTAGCCGCTATAAAAATACATCACATAGGGGACATCGGGGAGATAGTAATAGCCAGAGTAGGACATATCGTCATAGCGGTACTTGCGCTGGATACGATAGCGGCCGGTGACGGTGGGGTGCTCGGCTGTCCCTGTGGAGACGATGGCCGAGTATACGGCCTGGTCTCTCTCATAGGCCACTAGCCTCTGGGTGGTGAGGTTGATGTCGATCCACTTTTCTCCTCCTCCACTCCCTGGCGAGGGTTCCGGACTACTCTCCTCTGGAATTATCAGCCTCTGGCCCACGTAGATAAAGGAGGGGTTGGTTAAGTTGTTGGCCCTGACCAAAGCCCAGACGGTGGTATTGTACCGTCTGGCTATACTGATGAGGATCTCCCCAGGCTGCACCAGGTGGACACGAGGCTCACTTGAGGGCTCCGTTGATGATAGCGACGACGAGGAGTTTAGGCACAGCCTCTGCCCTGCCCAGATGAAGTTGGGGTTGGAGAGCCCGTTGAGCCAAGCCAAAGTGTTAGCCGTAGTCCCATGTCTTCGGGCTATGGAGAAGAGGGTATCGCCCCGCTGCACAGTGTAGACCGTAGTCGCTGGAGAGCCCTGAGTAGGGATGGTGAGCCGCTGGCCTGTATAGATCCAGTTGGGGTTGACGATGCCGTTGACGCTGGTTATCGCCTCTACACTGGTGCCATACCTCCTAGCGATAGAATATATCGTCTCCCCTGGCTGAACGATATGGATAACCGGATCGACCTCTGGAGGCGCAGCCCAAACGGAGGTTGCAGCAAAGGATAGAATAACAACCGAGGCGATGAAAGAACAGAGCCTTCTAAGTGAAATCATGTATACATAATGGTCGATTTCTAAAGAGAGGTCAATAGGAAAATAGTCCCCTATTCCGGTATGGCCCTTGCCGTCCACTCTGTGGGATCCACGCCTATCTCCCCGATCCGCACCTCCCAATGGAGGTGAGCCCCCGTGGCTAGCCCGGTGGAGCCCACATACCCTATCAAGGTGCCTCCTTCCACCTCCTGTCCTGGGACGACCTCTATCCCTGAGAGATGAAAATAGCCAGTATGAACCCCCAGGCCGTGGTCGATGATCACCGTCTTCCCTCGCACGGTCAACTCTTCGGCCAAGGCGATACGGCCGGAACTGGCAGCCACCACAGGAGTGCCCTCTGGAGCGGCGTAGTCCACCCCCATGTGGTAACTGGCCACCGGGCCACCTTCATAGGAGCGGCGGGTACCATATAGGGAGGAGACCTCCCCCTCGACGGGCAGTAAAAACCGCCCTTGCCACAATTTGGAGGGGGTCACCTGAAGGAAGAGAGCCTTCACTCGTGCCCATTCCGCTTGCCCCAGTGCCGGATCCAGAAGCCCTTCCCGCTCAGGAGGCAAGTCTATATATTGAATGGGAAAGTCAGCCGCCGTAACCAAAAGATAGCCAGAGGCTTCCCCGCTCCTACCCTCGTCGTCGGTAGCCACTATAGACCAAGGGTGGGCTCCTGGCTCGCTCGAAGGTGGAAATCCAGCCAAGGCCCAATACTCCCCTGCCGCCCCCGTAAAGGTGAGGCTCCGGCCATCTATGTTCCCCGCCAGACTTACCTCCCCTTCAGTCCGCACCTTGAGGAGAAGGGTATGCCCCTGAGCCACCTGAGGTGGCACGAACTCCACCGCCGAAATGGGGGCCGGCAACGTTGCTGACCGAGTGGGGATGATAAGTCGCTGACCGGGATAGATGAAAGAGGGGTTGGCCAGATCGTTGGCCACGGCCAAGGCCCAGACTGTGGTGCCGTAGAGACGAGCGATCTGAGAGAGATACTCGCCCGGGCGCACAACATGCACCTGGGCCTGTGTAGGCAACTCCGGTGGCTGTTGGACGGCCGAAGGGATGATAAGCCGTTGACCGGGGTAGATGAGGGAGGGGTCAGCAATATCATTAGCCTGGGCTAGGGCTGAAACGGTCGTCCCGAAGCGAGCGGCTATGCCGCCGAGAGTGTCACCGGGTTGCACAACGTAACTCTCTTCAGGAGCAACCGACCCCTGAGCGGGGATGGTGAGCCGCTGGCCCACATATATGAGGTTAGGGTTGGCAATGGCGTTGGCCTGGACGATGGCCTCCACTGTCGTCCCGTAGCGGGCGGCGATGACGGAGAGGGTCTCCCCCCGCCCTACCACGTGGATGATCGTCCCCTCCGCCCCGGGAGCAGCCTCCAGAGGCTGAGCGGAGAAGAGAAAGACGATAACGAGAAGAAAAAGGAACGCTCTCCGACCCCTAGTTACCATCATCTTGCCTACCCGTCCTTGTAAAGATAGACTCTATTATACGCCATCTCACTCGAGATTCAAGTTTCACCCGTGTTGACAAGAGGAACTTCTGGGCATATCCTTCTCTTAAGAATGAAAGGGCAGAAACAACCATACAGAAGTCGTGTCATCTTATTTTCCCTCCTGATCTTACTCGGTGTCTCCCCTTCTACTGAGGCCCTAGAGAGAGGGAATCTGGGCGAGATGAGACTCACCCACGATGGTCACTCCTACTTCGCTGCTTGGTCGCCGGACGGGAGAGAGATCCTCATCACTCGGCCGGGAGAGGCGGTGGAGAGCGGAGAGGGATGGCAGACCATTTTCGACCTTTGGCTCCTCGCTGTCGACGGTGAAGCGACCACCAAACTAACCGGGAACGGTGCCTACCCCGTCTTTTCACCTGATGGGAAAGAGATCGCCTACCTCTCCTTCCAGGGGGAGGGGAAAGGCCAGGTATGGCTATTAGATCTAGACAGCGGCCAGCCAAGGGCCATCGCCCCCTCCGACTGGGGCCTCCCCCTCGCCTGGCTGCCCGATGGACGCCTAGCCTTCGCCCGGAGGGGACGGTTAGTTTTGGCCGACAGGCAAGGGAGGGAGGAATTGCAGGCTGTGACTCTGGCAGCCGGACGTCCTTTCCAATTATCTCCCACAGGCGAGAGGGTGGTCACGAGCGATGGCTCGACTCTGCGGGCGGAGGGGGTTGACAGAACGAACCCCAAAACTTTAGCCCGCCAGGCCTTAGTTGGTCCCGCTGCCTGGTCTCCCGATGGCACCCAAATAGCCTACATCGTTGTCGGAGAGCAACTCCAATCTCAACTCTGGGTCGCCGATGCAGATGGCCTGGCCCGCCTTCTTTTGGCAGAGAGCGAGGATGAATACTTCGGAGCGCCCAGTTGGTCTCCCGATGGGGGGACTATCGCTTTCTCCCGCTGCCCAAGAGGTAGTGGGACGGCTCAGGCCTGCGACATCTGGCTGGTGGGCTCAGATGGCAAGGGTCTGCGCAACCTCACCCCTGGCAGTAGAGAAGAGAGCGCCCCGGTCTGGTCGCCCGATGGGCGATACCTGGCCTTCCAGCGGGATGGAGATGTATGGGTTCTAGATGTGGAAAGGGCTGAAACCCTAGCGGCCAAGGCGACGCAGCCCTTGCCAGAGAGCGGGTCGCTCTCCCTCCTCGCCTCTTTGCGCGAGCCCGCCAAAGCAGAAGAGAGCCTCACTACAACCTCCTTGGGCTTACCCGCAGCCTTTCATCTCCTCCCTCCGGCCACCATCCGCGTCTATGCCACCGGCCTCAACTACTACCGCCCCGGTGTCCCCGCTGGCCGGATCGACACCTTCAATTTCGAGACCTATGTCAAATATGTGGTGAACTGCGAGATGCCGCGCACGTGGGCATCAGAGGCTCTCAAAGCCCAAGGCGTGGCCGCCCGCACCTATGGCTGGTACTATATCCTCAATAACTATCGCCTCCGCTCCGACAAGTGGGACGTCACAGATTGGACGAGTGACCAATGCATCCGCCCCGTGAATTTCCCCGAGGTCAACGTAGCCGTGGATGCCACTTGGGGGCAGTACCTCTGGCACAGCAACTGGGACGACGGCGCCCCTCCCGTCGACTCACCTATCATCGCCATGTACAGCGCAAATAACAGCGATCCCACCCGGGGTCGAGATGACCTTCCTAACAGGTTTCCCTATCTCCGGGCCGTCAACGACCCCGTCTGTTTTGGCGATGCTCGATACGGCCATGGTTGGGGGCTCTCCCAGGTAGGGGCACAGCGCTGGGCCTCCTGGCACGGCTGGAACTACCAGCAGATCCTCACTCATTATTATACGGATGTCACCGTGGAGGCTCCCGCAGAATCAGGTCCCGACACGGATCCCCCCGTGGCCAGCACCATCCTCCCTTGGAGCGATTTCTACCTGACGAGTAACCGTGCCCTCATCGTGGCCAATGCCAGCGATGGGAATAGCGGCATCTACCGGGTCTCCTTCTGGGCTCGATACGACGACGGAGAAGGGGTGGATTGGCATCTACTCTCCAGGGATTACGATGGGAGCGATGGCTGGAGCTACCTCTGGGACCTCTCCTCCCTCCCTGATCAACCTCTCACCGAGGAAACGATCCAGATCGTTACCAACGCCATGGATGCAGAGGGAAGGATCCAATCCGACCCCAAGCGAATAGCCTTCGTAGGGTTGGACCGGCTGGCTCCCACCGGCACCGTAGGGGCTTATCAGAACCCCGACAACCCCTCGACGGTGGCTCTCTTCCTCTCCGCCTCCGATGAAGGGGGAAGTGGCCTCCAGAAGATGGCTATCAGCCACAACTGGATATGGGAGGGGGAGGATCTCCCCCACCAAACGAATTCGGGGGTGAAAATCTACGATTCAGAGGCCCTCAACGGATACACCTGGCAGGGGCGAGCGGGGGTGCACACCCCCGGCTACTGGTACGGCCCTTATACCTTTAAGTTATTGCCTGGCCGGGCCTATCGAGCCTACTTCCGGCTCAAGACCAGCAACGTGAACACCACCGAGGTGGTAACTATCTTAGACGTGGTAGACCACACTACCGACTCCCAAGGTAGGCTCGTGCTCCGCCCACTGGGCCTCCTCTACCTGCGGGGTATAGATTTCCGAGAGCCGAACGTCTACCAAGAATTCGGCGTCGACCTCAGCTATACAAACCAAGGAACCCTGGGACTAGAGTTCCGTACCTACTTCACCGGCGCCGCCGATCTGGCCTTGGATCGGGTATTGGTGGTTACCTACCCTGAGCCGTACCAAGACGCTATCACCATGCAACTTGCTGAGGGCGAGACATTAGGAAGCCTACGGATAAAATTCATCGATGGAGCGGGCAATGTATCGGGGGATTACATACCTACTCCTCTTGCCCTGTCAAACAAATCTTATCTCCCCTTCATCCTTAAGTAACGGTAAGGAGCAATGGGCACCCTTTATCTAGTGGCCACACCGATAGGCAACCTGGAGGATATAACCTTGAGGGCCCTACGCACCCTTCGGGAAGTGGATCTCATCGCTTGTGAGGATACCCGAACTACCGGAAGGCTCCTGGCCCGCTACGAGATCAAAACCCCCCTCATCAGTTATTACGAGCACAACAAACTCACCAAACTAGGCTATATCCTCGACGTATTGCGGACGAAAGATGTAGCCCTAGTCTCCGAGGCCGGCATGCCCGGCATCTCAGACCCCGGCTACGAACTGGTGCGGGCCGCTATCTCCGCCGGCATCGCTGTTGTCCCTATCCCTGGCCCCTCGGCCCCTATCGCCGCCCTAGCCGTCTCCGGGCTCCCCACTGATAGTTTCGTCTATTTAGGCTTCTTGCCTCGTCGGAGGAAAGAACGCCGTCGCTTCCTCCAGGCTATAGCCAGAGAAAAGCGAACCCTCGTGGCCTTTGAGGCGCCCCATCGGTTGCTGACCAGCCTAGAGGATGTAGAGGAGATCTTAGGCGATAGAGAGATGGCCCTCACCCGGGAACTCACCAAATTACATGAGGAGGTCATCCGGGGGAGCGTCTCTCAGGTGCGAGCCCACTTCAAAGAGGTACGTCCTCGGGGCGAGTTCACCTTGGTCATCGCTGGGGCGAAGGAGGAGGCCTGGGAGGAAGAGAAGGTCAGAGAGGCGTTGAAAGAACTGTGGGCTGGAGGGGTATCCGGCCGAGAGGCGACCAAAGAGGTGGCCGAATTGAGCGGCCACCCCCGAAGCGAAGTCTATAAGATCTGGCTCGAACTTGCAAACAGAAAGCCAGCCGAATGAAGAGATTGCAGGAGGTTCCCATGATCGATCTTGACGATATCGGTGCCCTGAAAAGAAACGACCCTCAAGGTATGGGAGAGCGGATCGGTGAGTTGGCCTGGCAATGCCGCCAGGCTTGGGAGATTATCGAAGGTCAGTGCGTCCCCGCCGACTACGCTCAGGCGGATAGCGTGGTCATCTTGGGCCTGGGAGGCTCAGCCATAGGGGGGGATTTAGTTCGTAGCCTGGTTAGAGATCTATGCCCGGTGCCCATCTTCGTCAATCGAGAGTACGATCTCCCCCGTTTCGTGGGCCGAGACACGCTGGTCATAGCCTGTAGTTACTCAGGAAACACCGAGGAGACGCTTGCCGCTTTCCGGGAGGCCTCGCGCCGAGGGGCCAAACTCTTAGCCCTCACCACCAATGGCCAGTTAGCCCAGACGGCTGAACAACTCCTTACCTTCTCATACGTTTCCCAGCCCAGGGCGGCCCTCGGCTTTTCTCTGATCATGCTTCTGGGCATCTTGACCAAACTCGGCTTCGTCCCCGACCCCACCCCAGATTTAGAGGAGGCGATAGAAGTGGTGAAGGGGTTGGGCAGCAAGGTGAGAGAAGAGATCTCCACCTCCCAAAATCCGGCGAAGAGACTGGCACTCCTACTCCAGGGCAAACTGCCCGTCATCTATGGGGCCCAGCATCTGGCACCGGTGGCTCGCCGCTGGAAGGGACAGTTCAACGAAAACGGCAAGTGCTTCGCCTTCTTCGAGGCGCTCCCGGAACTCCATCACAATACCGTGGAGGCCTTCCCCCACCCCGCCGAGTTAGCGGAAAAGGGCGTGATCTTACTTCTCACCTCTCGCCTCTACCACCCCAGAAATATCCTCCGCTTCCAAGTGACCGAGGAGATGCTAGACCGATACGGGATACCTCACTGGTCGATGGAGGCTGAAGGCAGAAGCCCCCTATCCCAGGCCCTCTCGGCCATCCATTTTGGGGATTATGTGAGCCTATATCTCGCTGCCTTGCGAGGGGTGAACCCTTCCTCGGTGGAGACCATAGCCTATCTGAAGAAACAGCTGGCCCTGGCCTGACGACCTTTACTCAACTAGATATAGCCTCTTCTACCATTGGCATAGTTCTTTCTTCGCTACCCTGGTTGGTGGTTCATTTCAAGTCCTGGCAACCACCAATTCTATGAATAATACCAATACCTAATGATGGCTTCCAGCCAAGAACCATAACCATTTATGATGATCGGCAAAAGGTGAAAATCGGGGGTTCGACTTGACAGGCTGAAAGAAGAAAGTTAAACTTGTAACAGTAGATCCCACGAGGATGGCTAGGCGATTGTACCTGTTGACAAGAAGTAGAGGGCTGAACACCGAGGAGTGAGGTTGCCTTGGTGTTTCTTTTTGAAGAGGAGTAAATATGAATTCAGGGATGATAGGCAAGATCGAAAAGTCGAAGCGGTACGCTGAGGAGCGGCACAGGATAAGGTTCGACGAATTTAAGGTCACCTTAGAGGGAGATCACGCCACCCACCTAGTCTCCTTCCAGGGAGGGAAATGGAGTTGCGATTGCGGCTTCTTCGCCCGTCGAAGGGTTTGCAGCCATACCATGGCCCTGGAGCGGATATTGGGGGAGATGTTACCGGCGGTGAAGTGAGAGTGTGAGAACCCCTACCGAGTAGCGCCGCAAAGGCTTGCTTTCCGAGCGAGCCATTCTCCCCGCTCTCTTTTTGAAGGGTGGCCTTTCTCTCCCTTTTCGAGTAAGATTGAGGCGATGAGAAGAAACCTTCGTCTCTGGTTAGGGGTATTCATCAGCCTCCTCTTCCTCTACCTAGCCCTCAGGAAGATGCATCTGGGAGAGGTATGGCTGAGCCTCCGAACGGCCCGCTACTTCTGGATCATCCCCGGCGTTGCGGTCTACTTCTTCGGTGTCTGGGCTCGCACTTGGCGCTGGCATTACATGTTACGGCCAGTCAAGGCCGTATCCCTTCCCCGTCTCTTCCCGGTAGTATGCATCGGCTATATGGGCAACAACATCTACCCCGCTCGGGCCGGCGAACTCCTTCGCGCTTACGTGCTGCGGCACAGAGAGGCTATCAGCGTCAGCGCCTCCCTGGCCACCATAATCGTGGAGCGGATCTTCGATGGCCTCGTCATGCTCCTCTTTGTCTTCATCGGCCTGCCCCTGACCCCCATCCCCCAGGGTTGGCGTAGCCTGGTCGTCCTCTTTAGCCTGCTCTTTCTAGGCGCACTGGGGGTATTCTTCATCATCGCCGCCTCGCCCCAGCGCTCTCAAGCCCTCTACAACTGGCTCATCGACCGCCTCCTGCCCCAGCGCTTTCGGGGGCCGGTGCGGGGCATCGCTGACCGCTTCCTGGAGGGTCTTCACTGCCTCCGCAGCGGGCAAGATGTGGCCATGATCTTTGCCACCTCCATCGTTGTCTGGTTGGCGGAGACGGTGAAGTACTGGTTTGTGATGCACGCCTTCGACTTCGTGGTCCCCTTCTACGTGCTGATGTTGATGAACGGCGTGGTCAATCTGGCCACCACCATACCCTCGGCGCCAGGGTATGTAGGCACCTTCGACGCCCCCGGCATAGAGATCCTCGATACCTTCGGGGTCAACCGCGACATCGCCACTGCCTATACCTTGGTTCTCCATTTCGCGCTCTGGCTTCCCATCACCGTTTTGGGCGCTTATTATATGTGGCGGGAGAACCTGACGCAGAGGGAGTTGCAAGCCGTGCCCACTGCCTCTGATAGCAGCGATGGATGAGGGAAGGAGCAATCAATGGCGATTCCGCCGGACGTATGGGAAGGTATAAAGACCACAGCGGAGATAGCCGCCAACACATTCCTTGCCATCAGAGCACAGAGCAAGAAGATAGTCCCTAAGCCCCCACCGCGACCCGAACCAAAGTATATCCAACGACATGACGGTGAGGGTAGAGACCTCGTTGAACGAGTCAACGCCCAACTCAACAAGCCTGCAATAATTACATTGACTGGCGCTGGAGGGGTTGGCAAAACCACTATCGCAATCGAAGTTGCAACTAAACTCTTTGAGAAGCGCATCGGAGGATTCAAAGAGGGCATCGTTTGGATCAGCGCCGATGGACGTCCCGACTTTGGGCTGCTTTCACTAGTAGATACCGTTTTGGATAAACTTGTTCCGGTGGACCAGCTGGAAGCCATTCGTCGGTTGCCGCTGGACGCCAAACGAGAATTGGCTCGTCGACTATTGGCGGAAAGGAAAAGGTGTCTTCTAGCGTTGGATAACTTTGAGACCATCCCAGAGAAAGAACAGGGGTTAATAGTGGCCTATCTAGCAGAACTGCCATGCCCAAAACTCGTCACAAGCCGTAAACCTCTGCCAAAAGGCGAAGAGATAGCCGTTGGCCCAATGACACCAAAGGAGGCGCGTGCCTTTCTGCAGATGCGAGTTGAAAGGTCGGAGCAGCCGGAGAGACTCAGAGGGGTGGACTGGGACGAAGTTGCGAAAGTCGCAGACTATAACCCCATGCTCATGCGCTGGGTGGTGGCCCAACTAGAGCAGGCCATGCGGCCACAGGACGTATTCGATGAGATAGCACGAGGCAAGGGTGAAGCGCCAGAACGTATCTTCTATCAAACTTTCAATAACCTCGGCGAAGACGGGCAGATGGCACTCTTGGCCTTAGCCCTCTTCGTCCCCACCGCCAGCCGAGAGGCCCTGGCTGCCGTGTGCGGCTTTGAGGACAGCAAGGATAGGGTGAACGAGGCCATCCGCACCCTTGCCGCCTTTGACCTGCTGGATACCGCCATTGAAGATGACCGCCTGGGAATAGTAGCCCTCACTCGGCGATTGACGGAGGCACAACTGAAGAAAGATGAGCGCACCGAAGGCTTGAAAAAGCGCTTTGTCGCCCACTTCCTGGCCTACGCCGTGGCTCACCCAGGGGTCACCAAAGAAGACCTGGATGCCTTAGATGAGGAACGGGAGAACCTGTTGGCGGCCCTAGACTACGCATACACGGCTGAAGATTGGCAAAGCCTCATAGCGATTCTGGGAACCATCGCCTTCCCTGGCCTACTCTACACGCGCGGCTACTGGGATGACGCCGTTAGGTGGGGAGACAGAGGACTGGAGGCAGCGCGAAAAGCCCACGATGAGGCCAGCATAGCGTGGGTCGCTCACAACCTGGCGAATATCTATGAAAGCCGAGGCAAATATGACGAGGCAAAAGACCTCTATAACCAAAGCCTGGAGATACACAAGCAAGTAGGCGATCAAGCGGGCATAGCCAAGTCTCTCCACCAACTGGGCATCATCGCCCAAGACCAAGGCGATTACCAGGTGGCAAAAGACCTCTACAACCAAGGCCTTGAAATCAAAAGAAATCTGGGCGACCAAGCGGGCATCGCCAAATCCCTTGGCCAACTGGGCAGGGTCGCCCAAGACCAAGGTCGCTACCAGGAGGCAAAAGACCTCTATAATCAAAGCCTGGAGATAGATAAGCAACTAGGCAATCAGGCAGGAATCGCCACCTCCCTCCACAACCTGGCCATGGTCGCCCACCTCCAGGGCGATTACCAGGAGGCAAAAGACCTCTATAACCAAAGCCTGGAAATCAAAAGAAACCTGGGAGACCAATGGGGAATGGCCGCCTCCCTCTACCAACTGGGCAGGATTGCTGAAGAGACGAGTAACAAAGAGGAAGCAGCCCAATTCTACCGTGAGGCCCTGGCTATCTTTGAAAGGCTTGGCTCGCCGGAGGCGGAGAAGGCCCGCCGAGCCCTGGCCAGGGTAACCGCGAAGAAACCGAAGGAGTAGCCCATTGCGCATCGGTATTATCGGCGGAGGCATCACCGGCCTGAC
>CAZERB010000008.1:0-22739 GCA_964514645.1 uncultured Anaerolineales bacterium | reverse complement strand
GCACGATGCCTGGATGGGCACAGCCGGTGATGACCACCAACCCCTTGGCCGTCTTAAGCACCAGAGCCTGCTCTATGATGCCGGACCCCATCTCCCCAGTAGTATAGACCCCCTCGATGATAGTCTCCGGCTCGCTAACCTCACGTAGGGCAGTTTTCGCTTCTATCTGGGTCTTGAAGTCAGCCGGGAATGAACGGGGGACGTAGACCGTGGGGTTGATGCCTGCGGCTAAGAGGCTCGCCAGGCCACCGGTGTGATCGCCATGGATATGTGAGAGGATGACCACGTCGATCTCCCGGGGATCGAGGCCCAGTGTGGCCATATTAGAGAGGAGCACCGCACCATCTCCACCGGTATCGAAGAGGATGGTCGTCTCGTCCATCTCTATGAGGCATGCGAAGCCCCAAGCGGTCTGCAACCGGGGGTCGTAGTCGTTGTTGTCGTAGACCACGCTTAGAGTGATCCTCTCAACCATCTGGGTAGGCGTGGGCTTGAACGTGGGTTCTAAGGCGGCGGTCGGGATCGGTGAAGGAGAGATCGTTGTTGGCGATGGCATAGCTATTTGACGAGGTGATGGTTCCCCGGTCGCTTCTCCCTTCTGTGTACACCCGCTGGCGGATAGGCACATTACTCCGATGAGCATAAAGGTCGCCAATCGAGCCCAGTGGTGATCGATCATCTCTCTCCTGTTCTGCCCTGGCGAGGAGGTTCCAACGCTCCTCCTAGTTTCTCCAGAGCGGCCCGAAGCGAGTGGTTGACAATCTCCATTTGGTGGGCAGCGGCGATGATGTCCGCGCTTGCTTCACCAGCCCGCTTGGCCCATTGCCGGAACTCGGCGACATGCTCCTCGTTGTGCTCGATCCAGTGGGGTAATAGCACCCGCAATTTCTCAAGTTCATTCATCTTCGTCTCCCTCGACGCGTTCCAGCAACACACGATGTTTGAGAAAGTCAATCTCCTTGATGACCCCGCGCACTACCCAGGGCTCCTCGAAGAACGTTTCCAGCCGGACTCCCTTCCCCACTGGTTGTAGCCGGATAACCTCCTGGGCCACTTTCTCTTCCCTCAGGTAAACGGTGGCTTGACACATCTTCCCCTCCTGATGATGCCTTGTTCTTTCTTGGCCATCCCTGGCAGAGCCACGTCATACTGTACCACCGTCTGACCTACGCTCATGCCACCTATTGGCGAAAAGTAGCGTCCTAGTCATAGCGGAGGCGTGTCTCCTCATCCGCCAAGGTAAGTTCGATCCTCTCCTGCCACAATGGCGATTGCCAGGTTCCCAGCGTCTCGTGGGTGAGGAGATACTTTTGAGGGATAGGGTGGGTGCCTATGACAACCTCCATATCATATTTCTGTTTGATGAACTCAGAGAACTCCTGGATATAGGGGCAGGGTGGGTAGCCCACGACCAGGCCAGTTGCCAGATGGATCACTTCAGCCCCGTTCTTTTTCATCTCGGCGGGGGCGTATTCGACGTTTCCCCCAGGGCATCCCCCGCAACTGGTGTACCCCACCAGCTCTACCTCTTCCTCCTTGTAGAGGCTGAAAGCGCCCTCGCGGTTTCTGAGGGCTGTCAGGCATTTTCCACCCGCGCACGCACTATAGCGCTGGCAGATTATTATCCCGATCCTCATCAAGGTCTATCCTTTCTTTCGCTATGAAGGTGAGTCCAGCCACATCAGGCCTTACCTGACTCATGCGGACCTGTTCATCTTCGTCTCCCTCAACCGGTGCCAGAAACACGCGGTGTTTGAGGAAGTCAATCTCTTTGATGATCCCCTTCACTATCCAAGGCTCTTCGAAGAACGTTTCTAGCCGGACTCCATTTCCTATTGGCTGTAGCCGGATAATCTCCTGGGCTACCTTTTCTTCTCCCAGGTAAACGGTGGCCTGACACATCTTCCCCTCCTGATGATATGGACCTTTGCACTTTTCCAGGCTAAAGCGGATGGGCTCCTCCGACTCGCTGCCGGGCTGCATCCATACCCGCTTGAGGCCCGACTGCGCGCATTGATGGACGATCTCTTTCGTGGCCGCGGGAGGCACTAATATGTCCATCACCACCGCTTCTCTGGCAGATCGCTCAAAGAGGGGTAACTTCTGTCCGTCGATCTCACCAGTGAGGTTCCTCTTCGCATGGCCATGTCTCCTCAGTCGGTCATGCCGATTCTATCGGGTGGGACAAGACGACCGCAAAACCTGGTGAAAACCCTACCAAATCATAATCCCGAAATAGGCGGTGATGAACTTAAGGGAGACGTATAGAAAGTAAAGGCCGAAGATCAACTTCAGGGTGGCGGGCCGGATGCGCTTAATGATGGCCGCCCCTACCTGTGCGCCGAGAATAGTGCCTGCCCCTAAGAGCAGCCCCGCAATTAGATTGACGAAGCCTTGAGCCAACTTGATTCCACCGCCGACAACCGCCAACGGAATCATGGTGGCTAAGGAGGTGCCCATAGTGATATAGACCGGGGCACCGAAGAGGTAGATTAACCCCGGTACCAATGCGTAGCCTCCCCCTAGGCCGGCTATCCCTGTAACTATCCCGATAACAAAACCAAAGGCAGCCATCCCCCAGGCTGGGCCAGGGATGGTATTCCCCTCCCTAGCGGGCACCTTGCGTTGGGTTATCCCCTCCCAAGTCATGCGGATGGCTGGCCAGAGGAAGACCAGCCCTAATATTAGACCTAGAAGTTTTGTATGGGGGGCGACGAGGGTAAAAAGCCATGAACCCAGAACGACCCCCAGCACGCCTGCCCCTCCCGTCCATAAGAAGGCTCTTACATCTACATTACGCCTGACCAGATGGCCATAAGCGCCCGATATGGCGGTGAAAATGACCGCAAAGAGGGTCGTACCCACGGCGATGGGGGCAGGAAAGCCCATCCAGAAGTGGATGACGGGCAGCATCACACTGCAACCCCCGGTGCCGATGAGTCCACCTAAAACCCCGGCAAAAAAGCCAACGACCACTAATAGAACGCTAGTTAGGATACCCATTATTTTTGTCTCCTCTGATAAACGTCACAAACGCTCCCCCACTCGGCATATCGCAGGCTAGCCCTCTCTTCAATTGAGAGGTGCGCTAGTCGATTGAATGTCGGGCGCCCGCTCGCCTTCATCTGGTTACCCTCTGCAGTAGCCAGATGATGCTCTCAGCCAGGCGACGACCATCCTGGAAGGCGGCGGAGTCCCGCCTTATTTCTCCCGCTTTCTCCGCGTAGCCTATCACGCCTCGGGAGTTCAATATCATGCCGTGACGGAGGAAGAAGGTGTTCAGCGTGGTTAATGTATTCTCTATATACCGCCTCCCTACAACCACCGACCCCCCCACCTTGCCTGCCAATCGTCCCCGGAGACACCAGGTTCTATCCATGGCTATCTTGAGAGGCCCGGGCACGCTGCCGAAATAGGCTGGGCTGGCGATGATGATAGCATCGGCACCGAGCAACTGGTCATAGAACATCTCATCCTGGAGGCAACATTGACCGCTCTCCAGACAACTGTAACAGGAGGTGCAGGGCTCTATCTTGAAGTCGGCGATGTTCACTATCTCTGTGTCCAAGTCTCGAGCCAATATCTGCATTATCTCCTGCAGGAGGATGGAGGTATTGCCTTTCCTCCGTGGGCTTCCCATGATAGCCAGGGCGCGCATCTTTGCCCTCTGTGTTTGGGTTCAGCCTCCTCGCCTCCGCCGACGGAAGCGGAGTCCACCTCGTGGCTGAGTCCCAGACGCCGACCCTGAAGGTTTTTGGCCTGGCAGTCCAGCCGCGCCTTGGCTCAGGCGTCGGCCCAGGGTATTGACCAGATATGTGGCCAGGCGGGGAGCGATCTCACGACCCAAGAAGACCATGGCAGTCCCCAAAACGGGGGGCAGTTTGTTCACCTCAGGTACCGATGGTGGTTGTCGCAGGGTGGGGACGCTCTCAAATGCCTGCTGCCGGCTGGGAACGAGCGCCCTCTCTTCGGTTACGGCCATTATCGCCCCCTCGGGGCAAACATCGATGCAAGCCTCACACCCTGTGCAACGGTCCTGATCGATAGTGGCCACGTTATCCACCATAGCGATGGCCCCAGTCGGGCAGACCGTCATGCAGGTACCACAGCCGGTACATCTCTTCTCATCTACGTACACATAGGACACCTTCCTCACCTCTTTTAATCTCTCTTCTCCAGTTCTTCGATCCTTCTCATCACCTCATCCAATTGTTTGCGAAGCGCTTCTGTTTGGGCATTGAGAGCGGAGAGGTCTTCCGTGGGCGCCGAAGGTGGCGTGCCGGCTGGGGGTGGTGTAGGTGGCACGATTTGAGGCCCATAACCGCCCCAGCCTGCTCCCATGCCCATCCCTCCCCCCATGCCACGGCCCATACCACGACCCATGCCCATGCCGCGACCCGTTCCCATGCTACGGCCGCCCATGCCAGCGTAGGGCCCAGCACTAGGTCCAGCGATGGCCTGCAAACCACCTTCTTTGTAGGCTTCCACCGCCTCTTGCACCGTTCCGCCTGTAACAGTAAATACCTGGACTCCAGCAGCCTGAAGGACACTGAAGGCATTAGGTCCTACGTTCCCGGTGAGTACCGCCTTCGCGCCCTGATTGGCCACGAACTGAGCGGCTTGAATCCCTGCCCCGCCTGGCGCGGAGATAGACGGGTTAGCCACCGCTTCGAACTCCATGCTCTCCGTATCCACGAATATGTAGTAGGGACACCTTCCGAAAACGGGACTCACTTGGGCAGCGAGATCGTTTCCGTTGGAACTTACTGCTACTTTCATCCTGATTCCTCCTTTTTGCTCACTCTTCAGGTATTGCCTTCACCCTCTTTTTCGGCCTGCGCCTCTGGGTCTCGGATTCTTCCAGCGGGACGACCTCTGGGCGCTCAGCCTTGTAAACATTTACGACATTCAGCCCCTCAAAGGCTTCTTCTATCACTTCCATCTCGGAAGGGCTTAGGGGTCGCACTGGAGATGGTCGCAGAGGGGTGTTCAGTTGCACCTCGTCGGGCCTAAGTTCTCGAGCCAATTCAGCCATCTCCGAAGCGTGTTCTTTGTTCATCTCCACGAACATCATCTGCAAAGCCAGCCTCCCCTTGAACTCCTCCCGGAAGAGGCGGATACCTTCTACTATCTCCTCCAGGCTATAAGGGACGAAAGGCCGGTTGATCCGCTGAAAGAGTTCTTGGTTTGGCGCATCCACCTTGGCCGCCACCAGGTCGAAGAAGGCTAAGTCTTGGCGCACATCCTCCCTCACCATGAGCGAGGAGTTGGTAAGGATGGCGATGGGGTAGGGCGACCGCTCTCGCACCGCCCTCACCAGGGGGCCCAAGTTGGCGGCCAAGGTCGGTTCTGCCACGCCGGAAAAGGTGATATAGTCAAGAGGCAAACCCTCCGCTCGTTTCAATTCCTCAACCAGTTGCTCTACCCGGATGAAGTTGCGACGTTCTGTAACGGGATGCTTAGTCCGCCCTAGTTGGCAATAGGTGCAGTCAAAAGAGCAGGTCTTACCCTTGCTAGAGACAGGGTCTACCCCCAAGGAACGTCCCAACCGCCACGAAGGCACCGGTCCATAGATGACGCTCACGCAACCTCCCCTGGTCTAGGAAACCCTGGCTGGGCGGGGGATAGTCCTTGTTATCCCCCGCCTTTAGGCATGGCACATGGTTTAGGCTTCCTTCCCCAGTTCTTCGATCCGCTTGGCGATCTGGTCCAACTGCCCTTTTAGGGCTTCTGCCTGGTCTCTCAAGAATTGCAGTTCCTGATCAGGTGGCATGGTGCCAGAGACTGGTGCACCGGGGAAAGGCGCCGCTGGCCAACCTTGCCAGGCCGCAGCCATCTGGGGTGTGGGCCAACGGCCGGTCATGAGATATTCGGCGGAAGGACCTAGTCCGGTGGCGCTTCTGCCCACCCAGCCGGGGCTGAAGCCGAACCGCATCCAGCCAGGAAGCCCGGTCATATAGTACATCCAGCGATGGCGCATCTCTCTCACCTCCTTTTAGATAATAGTCTCAGATTCTAATCAGCCTACCACCACCGGCGACCCATGCCACGCCCTCCCCGGGCTAAGCCACGGCCCCCAAAACCTCGCAAACCCCACCTGGGGCGTCCAAACCCATATGCCTGTGGGTAGCCCCGGTAAGGCCGGGCGTAGGAAGGCGGGTAAGCATAGGGGCCATAGGGTGCAAAGCCTGCGCCGGCGTATAGAGGGCTATATGGATTGCACCACCCCCGTGCGCCGCCGGTCATAGGGCCCATTCCGCCTGGTCCGGTTCCATTGAACCCTGGCATCTTATTCACCTCCTTTCACTTTCTTCACATCTTGCAGTTGATTGTCAGACTACCACCGGGCAAACCATCGCCCGCGTGCTCTACCTCGTCCCCGTCCGAACCCCCAGCCGAACCACATTCCCGAGCGTGGCCATCCACCTAGCGGTGGGTAGGGCGTTACAGGAAGAGATTGCGCCTCATACTCATAGGGATACCCCGATCGTACCGGCACTTCACTTAACCCGGCGTACCCGTATGGTACGCTTGTTATCCCTGGGGATGGAAGCACCAGCGCACAGTAACCCTCACCGCGGCCAGTCATAGGGCCAAGCCCTCGAGGCCCGGTTCCATCGAAAGCCGGCATATCGTTCACCTCCTTTCCATCTCAACAATATTTCACCAGACTAATGCAGAAACTCTTTATGATCTACGATGGTGCCATCCAGATATGCTCGCACGGCGGCCTCGATCTCCACGATATCGGTGACGATGGGGGTGATGCCCGCCTGCCTCATGCTCTCATGGGCTCCCCAGCCCATGCCTCGACAGAGGAGCACCTGGCAGTCGGCGATGGCGGCGACCATCTGGGTGTGGCGGTCCACAGCCGTCGGGCCAAAACCGTGGCGGCCGCTCGCATCTGTATGCTCCTCTTCTCCCACGAAGTGGACATGGCCCAACTTGTCGCACATCTCCCGTTTCACGATCCCACCGTTCTCTATGGTCAATACCGCGTAGTAGGGAGCACGACCGAAATGCTGACTGATGGTGACACCATCCTCGGTGATGGCTGCGATCTTCATCTATCCCTCCCATCTAGTGTGATAGAGCCAGAAATATCCCCATAGCCATCATGAGCCCTCCGCAGATCTTGGGAATCCAGAAGCGATACCTACTCCTACCTGCCGCCCCGGCCAGGCCACCCATGACCAATCCTAAGGGGATCAAACCCAAGGTGGTTCCCAGACCGAACATGAACACGGTTAAGGTGCCTCGCCAAAGGCTACCCATAGAGGCAGCCCAGGCTAGGATGGCTAGCTCGAAGGGACAAGGGGGCAACCCCCTGACCAATCCCAAGGCAAATACGCTAAGGGCTCGGGAAGTCTCCGACGATGCTTCCTGAGGGGAAACCTCCCCGTGGTGATGGAGCAGGTGAGCGGCCTCTCCCCCGACAAAGACGTACAAGCCGAATAGGGCACTGATCGCGCCAGCAGCCACCCTCAATACGGGGCCGTATTGCTCAAGCAGAGATGCACCCAGATAGGCGGAGATGGCCCCCAACACGGTGTCGATGAGCGTCATCCCTAAGCCGTAGAGGACGACCAAAAATATCGCCTCCTTCAGCCTTTTTGCGGCCCACATGATGAACAAAGAGACCACTGCTTTGTCCTCACAGGGTTCCAAGGTATGAATCAAACCCAAGATGAACGCTCCCAGGAAGGTCATACTCTCACCCTTCATCCTTGGGAGTCTCACTTCCTAAGGCGTGAGCGATTTCCTCCATCACCTCGCTCTCATATTCCTCGATCCTCCCGGCATCGCAGAGCGTAGAGATCAAAGGGTCAAGGGGCAGTTGGCCCAAAAGCGGTATGCCGAACCGCGCTGCCGTGGCCACTGCCTTGCTGGGTCCGAAAACCTCGATACGCTTTCCACAGTACGGACAGATGGCATAACTCATGTTCTCTATCAGCCCTAGCATAGGTGCGCCCATATGTTGGACCATCTGGGCTGCCTTGCGCACCACCATCCCTGCCAGTTCCTGGGGGGAGGTGACCAGTACAACGCCGCTCAAGGGCAACGACTGCATCACCGTCAATGAAGCATCGGCGGTGCCCGGCGGCAGGTCCACGATTAGATAGTCCAGATCGCCCCAGAAGACATCGTCCCAAAACTGCTTGATGGCCGTGCTGATGAGGGGTCCTCGCCAGATGACCGCATCATCCTCATGGGGTAGGAGCAGGTTGATGGACATTACCTTGATGCCCTTGCTGCTCTCCACCGGCAGGATGCCCCTGGGGCTGTTATTCGGGCGCTTCTGCGTGGAGAAGAACATCTTTGGGATGCTGGGGCCAGTGATATCGGCGTCGAGGAGGCCCACTTTGTGGCCTTTTCTTTTCAAGGCCATGGCTAAGAGCCCTGACACTAACGACTTGCCCACTCCACCCTTGCCGCTCATCACAGCGATGACATGCTCGATGCGGTTAAATTGCTGCGCCAAGCCCACCCTTTTCTCCTGAACAGAGGTGAAATGGGCCCGCTCTTTCTGAGTCATCTCAGCCAACTCGATGGCCACTTTCTTAACCTCTGGTAGTTCCTCCACTGCTGCCCGTGCCTTGCTCACGATCTGATCCTTTATTGGTATTGGCACCTCCATAAAAGGCAAGAGAACGGTGAATTTTACCTGCTCGTTATCCACCCTTATCTCTTTAATCATGCCCAATTCCACTAAACTGCGATCCGATTCCGGATGCATCACCCCTTCTAAGGCCTTCTTAACCTCTTCCACGGTGATCAAAGGTTACCTCCTTGGAGTAGATGCTTGTCCTCCTCCATGTGTATCTTGTAGGCGTCGATGAAGCGCCCTATCGCCTTTTGGCTCTCCCCTAGCTCATTGACCCATTGGCATAGCACTTCATCCCCCTGGCGGGTGAGCCGATAGACCCGCCGAGGCGGACCCAGGCTCTCTTCCTGCCAGTCTGAGGCCACATACCCCTCCTGTTCCATTTCCCGGAGAGCCCGATATACTAGACCAGGATTGAGAGAACCGGTTTCAAAACCAAAGGCCTCCAACCTCTGAATGAGGTCATATCCATGGGTGTCACCTTGATGCAAAAGGAGCAAAAGGCAGGGGTAAAGGAAGCCCGATAGCCTCCTGGGACAACCCTGGCGGCCCCATCGCATCTGTCTCCCTCTTCCTCTGGGCATAAGTACCTCACGGAGTTAGATAAAATCCCTATTGATTATATCAAACTATATACAATTTGTCAATAGTACAATATTATATAATGGCAAATCAGTGGTTGTCAGGCTTTGCCTAGGCAGCCTACCAACTTCTATCCCTGAGATGGGAAAGAGGAAAGCCCTGCGGACCTTTGGAGGGAAACTTTGGATATGGCAGCCAGGACACAATACTGAGAGGCACTAGGAATGCTTGGTGGCGGAAGTAGTCCATATTGAAAAAGCACATAGGTAAAAACAGCGGTGTCTCAATTATAGTCTGGGCTTCAACACCTGGAGCCAGAAACTCATGCGGTTTTCACCCCTTCTACCAGAAGCAACCCCTTCTCCGTGAGGGTCCAAACTTTTGCTGGGCCGCCAATGGCGCACTCCCTTTGTAGCGGACAGCCGGGACAGGCCTCCTGGCACCCCTCTGTAAGAGGCTTGAGGTAACCCATGCGCACCAGATCTTGAATGGCCCTCTCTAAAAGAGGCTCGCTGACCCCAAGTGTCTGAGCCAACTCCTTTTGACTGTGAAAGCCCCCGCGGGCCACAAGCATCAGCAATTTCTCTAGCATTTCACACCCCCAGAAGCCCTGCTCCCTGGTAGATGACGATGCCGGCTGTGATAGAGACCGCCAGGAGAAAGACCACGCTGAAGCCGGTCCAAAGCCAACTAGCCGTCTCCTGACGGATGATGGCCACGGTAGCCGCACAGGGGATGAAAAGCATCTGCACAGCCAAAAAACTGAGGGCCGCTGGAGTGGAGAGGGCTCCAGCCAACGAAGTGACCAAACCCTCCCCCGCACCATAGAGGACGCCTAAAGTGGCGATGGTGTTCTCTTTGGCCACGAAACTGGTCAGGAGGGCCACCATTATCCGCCAATCCAGCCCCATCAGTCCTCCTAAAGGGGTCAAGAGATGACCTATTTGGGCCAGATAACTCTCCTCCATCTCCCCGGTGGGGAAGGTGGAAAGGGCCCAGATGACAACGGAGATGGCCAGGATGACCGTGCCCGCCCGCACGACGAAGGTGGTCGTCCGCTGCCAGACGAAGAGGCCTATGGTCCGCCAGTTGGGGAAATGGTAGAGGGGGAGTTCCATAATGAAAGCCATCTGTTCCCCTCGGAAAAAGGCGCGGTGGAAGAGCATCCCAGAGAGGGCTAAGACCAGAAGGTTCAAGGCTACCAGGCTCCAAGAGACCAACGGTGCCGCACGGCCGAAGAATAGAGGGGTGAGGAAAGTTACAACCACCATCCGACCCATGCAGGGCACCAGGGGAGCGAGGAGGATGGTGAGCAACCTGCCTCTCTCCGACTCCACTACCCGTGCTCCCATCACCGCCGGGACATTGCAGCCGAAGCCCAAGAAGAGGGGAAGGAACGATTTTCCATGCAGCCCCAGATAGTGCATAAAGCGGTCCATCACAAAAGCGGCGCGGGCCATGTAGCCCAGATCCTCTAAGAAACCCATCACCCCGAAGAAGATGACCAAGATGGGCAAGAAGGTAAGCACCGTGCCTGCTCCCCCGATCATCCCATCCGCTATGAGCCCCACCAACCAAGGAGAGGCACCCACTAGGCTCGTGCGGACCAGTTGCGCGCTGGCCTGAACGAGATAGCCATCCAGCCACCCTTGGAGAGGGAGGCCTACGGTGAAAGTAAGCCAGAAGACCAAGCCCAATATCCCCAGGAGGATGGCCACTCCCCAGAGGGGGTGTGTGGCCCAGCGGTCGAGCCGCTCGGTGAGGCTTATCCGCCCTATCCGCGGACGAACTACAGCGGCCCGGATCATGCGGCCGATCCACTCGTAACGGCCGCTGGCCACCGCCAATAGCGCATCCTCGTGCTTTTTTAAGATGGCATGCACCTCTTCCCACCTCGCCTCTGGAAGGCGCTCCTCCATCATCCTGGTGACCTCGGGGTCCCCCTCCAAGAGTTTCAAGGCCACCCAGTCAGGAGGATAAGGCTCCGGCACCTCCGAGGAGATAAGGCCCTCGATGCGGGCCATTATGGCCTTGTGGTCTTCTCGGATCTCTGGACGATGGGGCCGATAGTCAACCTCTCCCCGGGCTACCTTAGCGATAGTCGTTACTAACTCTTTGACCCCTTGCGCTTTGACAGCCACCATAGCCACCACCGGGGTTCCCAAGGCAGCCTGAAGCACCTGGGGCTCAACCTTTATCCCCTCTCCTTTGGCCACATCGATCATATTTAGGGCTACGATGACCGGGGAGGGCAGGGAGAGGAGTTCGGCTACTAGGTAGAGGTTGTGTTCCAGATTGGTGGCATCCAGGATGGCCACTACCAGATCGGGCCTTTCCTTGATAATGTAGTCCCGGGCGATCCGTTCCTCCAAAGAGTTGGCGGTCAGGCTGTAGGTGCCGGGTAAATCGACGATATGCATGACGAACTCTTCATCATGGTAGGTTCCCTCTTTTCGCTCTACTGTCTTGCCCGGCCAATTGCCCACATGCTGGCTCAGCCCCGTCAAAAGGTTGAAAACGGTGCTCTTTCCCACGTTGGGTTGCCCAGCCAAGGCCACGGTGATGGACCTCTTCTTTTTTCCCCTCTCCACCATATTCATTTCCTTTTCACCATCACCTTTTGGGCTTCGCCCCGGCCCAGGGCGATGCGAGCGTGGCGCACCTCGACGATGACCGGTCCCCGGCCGAAATTTTGCACTATGGTCACCTCAGCGCCAGGGGTGAAACCGAGAGCGGCCAGACGGCTGATCAACCCCCGTCCACCGTCTAGATATTGAATCGCCCCGATCTCTCCCGCCGATAAGCGATCCAAAGATATGACCGCCATGTCACTCAACTTCCACCTCCTATCGACCTAGGAGTGAGAGCCGTCAATAGGTCTATTTGCTCTTGCTAACCGTTTTCAATTGATCAGCTAAGATACCAACTGTCAACTAATACGGATCTGAGATCAGCTCAAGAGGGCCTGACCATGACCAACGAAGCGACCTTCCGCCCCACGACCTTCGGTCTCCCCTCCACCTGTATGGTGATGGGACCCTCGAAGGGAGCCTTCTCCTCTAGAACCACGACGGCCTCGGGGACCAAACCCAACTCTCCCAGATACCTGAGGAAATCCTCTCCTTCATCGGCCACGTATTGCACCAAGGCCTCTTTCCCGGGTTCCAATTCCGTTAAAGGCCTAACCACCTCGGCGGCCGTCTCCCCTGTCTGAGCCGGGACCGGGCGGCCATGAGGACAGGTTTCCGAGCGGTCCAGCACCTTGGCCACCCGTTCCACCACCTCATCGGACGCGGCGTGCTCCAGCCGGCAAGCCTCCTCGTGGACGAGATGCCAATCCATGCCTAAGATGTCGGTGAGGAAACGCTCCCAGAGGCGGTGTCGCCGGACGAGGGACAAGGCCTTCTTTCTCCCTTCTGGCGTGAGGGTGGCCCCCTTGTAGGGTTGGTAGGTGACCAGGCCTCGCTGGGCCAATTTCTTCACCATTTCGCTGACGGAGGCGGGGGAGATCCCCAACCTCTCCGCCAACCGGGAGGTGGCCGCTGGGGTAGCCTCTTCCTCAAGTCTATAGATCGCTTCCAGGTATTCTTCTACACTCTGAGTAGCCATCAATTTGCACCACTGGAAAAAGGCATACCATCGAAACATATTTAGGCATACCTAATTTTATCTTATTTTGTGGAGAATGTCAAGGGCTTAACGGTTAAGTGTCATTGTGCAATGAATTTGACACCCTATAACTGTTCAGTGAAAATGTCACCCTATGGACAAAGGAGTGACACTATCCGTGAAAGAACAGAGAAGGCTCAAGGTGATTACAGAAGTTGATGCTGGCAGGTTAACTGGCCGTGTAGCCGCAGAGATGTTGGGGCTATCCTTGCCAAAGGAGTTCATGAGGGAACGTTGATCAACTTGGTGCTGCAGTGCAACAAATGCGGTAGCTACAACGAAGTTTAGCCGTTCCGGATCAGTCGTTCCGCAAAGGCATTGCGTCAACACTACTTGCACCCTAGCGCAGGCGGGAGTTTCGTGCACTGACCCAAGACTAATCCCATATGATCTCCGCCATCTGATCGAGCCGTTGATCCACCTCCCCCATATAAAAAGGCAGCGGTCATCACCGCCGCCGGGATCTCCCACCTCTGTCACGGGCATCTACAGGATAGCATAGTTTGGGTGGGGTGTCAAAGGGGATCGACCCCCGCGCTTAAACTTCCTCCAGAATCTGCCTTGTTCGGCGCCGCACATCGGAGGCTGCAGACTCGGTTTTTTCTGCCAATTCCTCTGACTCCTTTTCTTTCCCCTTTATCGGCTCCCCAGTATTGAAATCAAGCAGTTTGCCCCAGTTTCCGAAAGCGACCAGTAGGTCTGCATACTTGTTCTTCAATTCTTCATCTCCCGATGAAATCACTATGACACGAGCCCTGTCTACAGTGAGACCGGCGCTTGCTACCAGCTTAGTATGCCGTTCCCACCCTTTCTCTTCACCTACCGACGCCAAGCCCGTTACTTTGGACTGCACCTCCACAACGGCATCCACTGAATCTCTCACTATGTTCAACTCTCTTTCATGGAGCTCTCGTCTACGGTCAGATTTCCGCCTCCGCTCCTTCTCAGCCCAAAGCTCCTTCATCTCCCAGCGACGAAGATAGTAGCTGACAAGAGCCCCGACTACCGCCACGCCTCCACCGACTACCAATCCGACGATAATTGATTCGTTCACCGTTGCCTCCTCCTCCACCACGACTTCCTGAGCCTCTTGACCCAGGAGGTTGCTTAGGGTTCCTATTGGTGGCTCTCAAAACACAAGGCCGATCACCTCCCCGCTTCGACCGGGAAGACAATCGGCCTCAATCTTTCATACTATCGCCTCCCACAATGCGCTATTCCAAACATGGAGGGATGTGGGTGCTTGTTTAGTCTTCTTGTCCTAGCCTATCATCGTCGCGGAGAGACGCCAATGGGGATACAGTGCCAAGAGCTCACTTCCATCCTCACTCGGGATAGATAACAACCTCAGGCCATGATCAGACCGTCTGTCACCCGTTTTAAGCCACGATTCCTGGGTTGTAGGTATGAACATACCGCCAGGGTGATTTTAACCGGGTTAAAACGGGTCTGCTGGAAAACGTTATACCTAAAAATACCGCGGAAATTGGCGTCTCAGGGGGGTGTGGGAGAATAGTGATGGTCAAAGTGGGTAGGAAGGCTATCACGACGGGGTTTTGTGGCGGAGTTGCCGTGTGATAGCCGCCATCATTGAGAAGGGGCTGTTCTTGCTGGGATGGGCTCGTACGGGCCTGCTAGTCACGATGCTCGCGGCGCTACACGACGGCGCGAGCCCTCTCCAGGTCATCCGCACTGATAACTAGTCGGGTATTCGTAGCCAAGTAGACCAGCTCGATATTCACCCCGGCGTTGGCTATGCGGCGACTGACTTCCCCTAACGCGCCCGGTCGGTCCTCGATTTCCAGAACCAAGACCTCGCGCACGTCGCCTACCTCAATGCCCACCTCTTCCAAGGCTCGGCGGGCAGCGGCCGCGTCCTCCACCAAGATGTGAATAATCCCCTTGCCCTCGCTGGGGAATCCACACACCCCCTCGATGTTGATCCCGGCCTTCCCCAAGGCCTCGCCCATATCGGCTAGCGTACCCGGGCGGTCTTCCAAAATGACGGTAAGATCCTTCGTCACGATCTTCCTCCATTCGTCTATTTATACTGAAAGTGAACCTCGTCGGCAGATCATGTTGCTCGTCTGAAAGCTTCGTTTACGTTTCCTGCAGGACACCCCCTTTCCTTACACAAGGCCAACACATCGTCCGTAGAACACACGAGTGTCGCCAAACTCGCTTTTGACTGCCTCGCACTGGCCGCTTCGACTTTCTCCTGGTACGCATGTAGCAGCAGGCCCAAGAGGGCACGGCCTTTCTCTCACCCTGCCGCAGAAGACGAGGGCCAACTGACCGTCCCCGAAACCATTGTGAAGGAGCTCTCTCCGTGAGCGCCTATGTGACCACGCACGTTAGGGTATTTGTGATGCCCTTGATAGCCTCTATCTTTGAGATAAGTAGCTTGCCCAGTGTTGCGGTATCATCAACCTCAATAACGGCAATGACATCGAAGGGCCCGGTGACGTTCTCGGCGCTCTTGACACCCTCGGTGGCTAGGAGATCTTCCACTACTCCCGTACCTGAACCGACTTCCACATTTGCTAGAATATAGGCCTTGATACTCATCTCTCCTCCTTTCTACTCGTTAGTTGAACTCAGCACTACATCCCATATGGCTGTTTGGCACCTCTCACCCCGCCGCAGAAGAGGTGATGAGTAGGTACCGTCACACATTCCAAACGCAGTGAGCTGCAAAGCCCGTGTTGGGTGAAGTTGCCCGAAGCCTGCTTATCTTAGCGAGAATTGAGTTAATCAGAGGTTTAACCTTTCGTCCCTAATACAGCCAGCAGCCAGGATCTGTTGCGAGCATATTGCCCGTTTCTTCATAGGCCCTTCCACGGCACCCGGCACATTTATCCCTGTAAACACACCGACCACATTCTCCTTCCAATAAGTTTCGATTTCTAAGCTTTGACAGAATTTGAGAATCATCCCATATTTGTGTGATACTTTCCTCTCTGACATTCCCCAGTTTTATCTGGAGAAGCATGCACGGGATAATGTCCCCATTTGGAAGGATTGTGAGATAGCCGTTTGGCATCCCTGCTGCACACCCTCTTCCGTAGTATGGAATTCTTTTCAATAAGTCCACGGGAAAATGCTTCGGCTGTATATCCTTCTCCTGAAGTATTAGGGTATACATGGGACAGCCGGGCACCCTTATTATTATCGGGCAATCTTCTTGTGCTTCTGCCAGCCATTCCATAACTCTCCTTCTTTCATCTGGTGTTAATACCTCGTCAGGAATTTCCTTTTTGACCCTCGGAACTTGGACCAAGTCAAAGAATTCCGCAGCGTTTGCCCCGCGGTCCACAGCTAGTTTCAACATACCGGGCATTTCGTCCAAAGTGCCTCTCCTAATTGTCATGCCAAATTGAAAAGGCAAACCAACTTCCCTACATGCCGTAGCACCTCCCAAAGCTTTGTCGAACGATCCGTCCACTCCCCGGAACCAATCATGCGTCTGAGCTTTAGCACCATCAATGGATATCTGCACCGCCATAATACCTGACGTCTTCAATCGATTAGCTACATCTTTATCAATTAGAGTGCCATTGGTACCGATAACTACTCTTAATCCTTTTATAGACGCGTATCTAGCAATATCGAAAAAGTCATCTCTACAGAGTGGCTCGCCGCCATCGAAAATTAGGAGCTTTATCCCCCATTCTGCAATACCATCCACAAGTCTTTTTGCTTCTTCTGTTGAAAGCTCGTCGGGTGCCGCCACTTCGGTAGCATCACTATAACAATGCTTGCACTTGAGATTACACTTCCGTGTAACAGCATATGAGATAAGATATGGTGGTGGAATAGGGGTTTTGTGAGTTTCGTTTTTCATCATGCTATCTTTCCTGGTAATTCCTCCTCTATACACCGGCCCTCGGCCGCTAGTCAGATAATTGCTGGGTACGGATCGATAAGCCTCCCCGTTCGGGAAGAACGAGCACAAGGACGCCGATTGCGAACACAATGAGCGAGGTTTCGTCGAAACGGAAATCGGGCAACCACGCTCGAAGGACGATTATGAGCGCACAGAGTGCAGCCACAAGATACCCAGGATACCTCACCTGTTACCTCCTATTCCTCCTCCTATGCTCCCTCCCAGAATAGACCATAATGCTACCGCTATTCTTCCTTCAACTTTCTTGCCTTCTCCAACCTGTTCTTGAACTTTTCGAGCTTGGGCAACCGATCAGCTCGATCTTTGTGGACAACCTTCTCAAAAACCCAGATCGCCTTTTCCAAGACTCGAATTTCATCATCTATCTGATTTCGCTCCCTATAGATTATTGCCAGCCTGTCATAGGGATGGTTTCCCTCAAAGTTCTCCTCTATGTTTCTCTCATAAAGTTTGATTGCCTTGTCTACCTGGCCACCTTTCTCGAATTGAATTCCTTTCAGGTTTCTCTCAACTTGCTTTTCGAAGCTTGCCACGGCTATTCCGCTACGGCTTCCCTCTATACGCCCGCCCCACCACGCCGCGGATCCCGGCGTTCTCTTCCCCAGATGATGCAGCGGAGGGTCATGGCTCGTCATCTTTCTCTGATGATACCGATATCACCTCCAGGCAGCTCCACTCCACGAATGCTTATCTCCCAATCTGGGTGATAGGCCGCATAGCAGCACCTGCAGAAGCCTTGCCTTGGATTCAATGAAGGTGTAGTACATTCTTTGTTGGGGATCGGCATTTCTCTAAGCGCATCATCTATCTTGAAGACCTTCCCTTCCAAGCGCTGGCATGAAGGACAAGATTGATAGCCAGCCGTGGATATTTGAACCTGCGCGATGATTTCCTCTTCTCTATACTTTATTAGCTTCATCCGCCGAGCTTCCTGCAACATATCGAAGAAATCTTTTCCGTCTTCTTCAAGGAGCAATGCCATTGAATGGTAAAGCATGCTCAGATCTCCGAAATTGGCGGTCACCATTTTCTCTTGGACAAGCCTATTGAGGAAAGACCATATCACATCGCGATCACTTGCCCCTGTTTTCGATTTATGAGAGAGTTGAACCTTCAATCGATAATATTCATCCTTTGTAATTCCATAATAATCTAGTACGCCCAGCCACCTTTCGCGGAAATGAATCTCATCCCACCACAACTCGATTCTCTTAGCTCTCTCTTTGGTTACCAATACTCTCTTCCCTGTTGAGGGCAGTCTGCGCACATATAGAAAGCCTTTGCAGAAAGGACATTTTCTCTTTCGTGGTGGCCCTTGTTCTAGAATTTGGCCGCAATAAGGACATACAAGAGAGAGTTCATCTTTGCCCTTCATATATGCTCCCTTCCCGCTCACACCACCACACCGATGAACTCCTCACCTATCCTACCACTTGCCTCTCACCAAACCGCTTACTGTCTATTGACGCCTATGCTCCCTCCTTGATTCCACCACGACACTGATGTTCTAGGCGTCCATCAATCTCAACACAACGGGCCCGCCTACCAGTTGCAACAGACGAGCCCGTGTCATCCACTGTGATTGCCAGGGTGTCTGTTGCAACCCCGGCCCAACCTCCGTCGTCAACCCAGATCAGGTAAGTTTCCTATTTTACGCCTCAAAAACATTGTAGCATCTGACACGAGGAATGTCAAAAGAGACGAGATGTACCTGCTAGGAAGTGCCACGGTCAGCGCATGCACCATTCTGGGGAAGAACCGTACCAAACAGAGAGGAGCGGGTGATGGGATTCGAACCCACGACATTCTGCTTGGGAAGCAGACACTCTGCCAACTGAGTTACACCCGCACAAGAGATATTATACCCATTTGTTGTTTCCCTGTCAACGCATCCCGTTGATGAACTGAAAACAAGCAGGGCGGATACTATCCACCCTGCTGGATGGGCTTTCTCGGATTGGCTTACTTCATCCTGGGCTCAGGGTGAAGGGGGTCACTCGACGGTAAATTCGATGCTCGTCATCGTCTCTTGCCCGACTAGGACGGCAATCCGATATGTGCCGGGGGGCATATCGTGACTGGCGCTGGTGGCTCCGCAACCTACCGGGCTGCCATCCGGGCTGGTTTGAAAAGGAATGGGGATGGCTCGACTCTCCGTCTCGGAACTGACGACGAGCTGGAACTGGGTCGCTGCGCCTGCCGGGCCGGAGACAAAGATGAAGATACTGTCCGATTGAGCGAAACTACTCTCCCTTTCCGCCTGAGGATCCTGGACCTTACTCAGCCAAACCTCCCACCCTTCTACACTCCCCGTGGGAGGAGGAAGGGGGGTGCCAGCGGGAGGTATGTCTGTCGCAGGCCCTTGAAAAGGCCCACTCGGCCCACCTCCTGACGGCGGTTGCCCAGGCCCGTATCCCCCTGGTGAAGGAGAGGTCAAGGCTGAGGGCAACCCTTGGAGTCCCCCAAGGATTCCAGGCAGGATACCCGCTACTATCGGGCGAGCCAACGAGCCGATTGCGAAGCCCAGGGCTAAGATGAGCAGCAGGCTGGCTGCCCAGGCGCCCAAACATCCACAGAAGCCTCCGCCAAAGGCCTTAAACGCTCCCTTTATCACCTTCATTTCTATCCCTTGCCTTTCAACTGAGAACTATCTTCTCCTGTGGAGCAACTCGCGATGCCAGAATGCCTGCCAGGCCCTGGCCCTGCGCCGTCTAGTCTGCTCAGCCCCGCCAGGGGGCGCTCGTAGGAAGGCTGGTGAAACTAGCGAACCTCGAAGGGCAAGACGGCTACCAGTACATCGCCAACGTAGACTTTCAATTCGTATTTCCCGGCCGGCAGGTCAAGACTGCCACAACCTGCAAAGCCTCCCGGCGTCAGAGCGCGCGGATATCCGCCCTGACTCACAACTTCCTTCGCTTCTGTATCGTAGTACACCAGCAAAGGTTGAACTTCCTTGATCACCGTGCCGTATTGGCAAAACTGATCACCAGGAGCGAAGATGGAGACATTTTGCTCGAGCCCTCCGGGGAGGGTCTTGCCTGGCGGCAATAGGCCGAGGCCGATCTCTGAGAAGTATTCCCTGAAGGTCGCCTCATCAGGTTGTTCGGAGAGCGATGGCGTCAGCGCGACAGTAGGGGTGGGCTCCGGAGTAGGAGTAGGCGTCGGGGTCGCTGTTGGGACTGGCGTGTAGGTAGGGTAGGGAGTATAGGTTGGGTAAGGAGTGGCCGTTGGAGCAGGCGTAGGTGCCGGGCCGCAGGCTGCCAGGGAGAGGATCAACCCCACCGTTACGAGCAAGAAACATAGTTGGTTCCGTTTAATTTTCATGGGGAAACCTCCTTTCAACTTTGTCCATGGGGAGATTTTGGTTAACTCGCTATATCCGACCCCCCTTTTATAGCAAGTCAATAGCGCTCCTCTACAGCCTATTCATCACCTCCACCGCCGGATTTTTCACCGCCTTGACTGGTCAAGCCTGGAAGTAAAATCTCCGATTTCATCGCGATGCCTTTCACCCCTTATCTATTGGGTGGGAAGTCGGCCGGCCTCTGTCGAATAGCCACGTCTCATCGCTTTTCGAACTATGATGCGCAGAAAACGAAGTCTAAACAAACGCCTGCCTTCCAGGCCCTGGCGAAAGCAGGCATAAAGAACCCTCGCTTTCGGCGGCCTGGCGATCATAGCCCCTTGGGGCCTTAGACCCATGGCTTTGCGTCCCCACCTTTCGATGAGTTTGCCATTATCGAGGCGAGAGCGTATCGAAATATTTGTACTTAGTCTATCACGGAGCCCTCGAAGGGGTCAATGGCAAAAAGGTACTACAACAATCCGTTATCTGGATCAAAGCCCTTCATCATGGCAGAAGAACGAGCAAGGCAAAATTGCAGAGGAAGGGTGAAGGGTGTATAATTAGAAAGTGGGTGGGAAGATGCTAGATAAATTAGCCGACTTGGAGAAGCGATACGAGGAATTGACCCGCGCTCTGGCCGATCCTCAGGTTGTCTCTGACCTTGAGAAAGTCCGGAGGTATAGCCAGGAACTGGCTCAACTGGAAGAGATAGTTAGCAAATATCGTCGATACAAAGGCGTGGAGACAGAATTGACCTCTACTCGTGGTATGTTGGGAGAGGACCTGGAGCCGGAGATGGTGGAGTTGGTGCGGAAGGAGATCCAAGCCTTGGAGGAAGAACGAGAGGCACTCTTTGAGGAGATGAGACTCCTGCTCTTACCAAAGGACCCTTATGACGAGAAGGATGTGATCGTGGAGATCCGGGCTGGAACCGGCGGCGAGGAGGCGGCTCTCTTCGCCGCGGATCTGTACCGCATGTACACCCGCTATGCAGAGAATCACGGCTGGGCTACGGAGATCCTCAGTTCCAACGAGACAGGAGTGGGCGGCTTTAAAGAGGTGATCTTGGAGGTAAAGGGCAGGGGTGCCTACTCGCGCCTCAAACACGAGAGCGGCGCACACCGAGTGCAGCGGGTCCCCATCACCGAGTCCAGCGGGCGGATCCATACCTCCACCGCCACCGTGGCCGTCCTACCGGAAATGGAGGAGGTGGAGGTTGATGTCGAGCCCGAGGATCTACGCATCGACATCTTTCGCTCCTCGGGCCACGGAGGTCAAAGCGTCAACACTACCGATTCGGCGGTGCGGATAACACACCTCCCCACGGGGATAGTAGTCTCTTGCCAGGATGAGCGTTCCCAGTTGCAGAACCGCCAGCGAGCCTTAGCCATTCTGAGGGCCCGTCTTCATGCTTTGAAGGAGCAAGAACGGCTGGAGGAGAGGGGAGCGGAGCGACGCTCCCAGGTGGGAACGGGCGAGCGGAGCGAGAAGATCCGAACCTACAATTTTCCCCAGAACCGGGTAACTGACCACCGCATCAATCATACCAGTCACCGGCTGGAAGAGATATTGGACGGAGATTTAGACGAGATCATCGACGAGTTAGCCATCGCTGATCAGGCGGCCAAATTACAATAGGGGTCGAATGATGGGCGAGGCCGCATCAGGAAAGGTTACCGTTCGCGAGGCCTTGCGCCTCGCGAACTTTGTCCTAAAAGAGGCACAAGTTGAGAGCCCTCGTCTCGATGCCGAGGTGCTTTTGGCCCACCACCTGGGCATCACTAGGAGCCAGCTTTTGGCTCGCCTCGATTTCGCCTTGGATCTGGAGATGGAGGAGGGCTACCGTGCCTTGGTAGAGCGGCGGAGCCTCCATGAACCGGTGGCCTATATCATAGGGTATAAGGAATTCTACGGACTCGAGATTCAGGTGGACCGCCGGGTACCGATCCCTCGGCCGGAGACGGAGATATTAGTGGAGGTGGCTCTGGCCTCGGCCAGGCAAGGGGGATCGCCTGTCGTTGAGGTGGGCACGGGGAGCGGAGCGGTGGCTATCGCCCTAGCGGTGAACCTACCACAGACGGAGATCTACGCTACCGATCTATCCTCGGAAGCCCTAGAGGTGGCAGAGGAGAATTGTCGTCGTCATAGCGTCTTGGAGCGCATTTTCCTCCTGGAAGGGGATCTCTTGGAGCCTTTGCCTGAACCGGTGGCTTTGGTGGTGGCCAACCTCCCCTACCTCTCTCGCCAGGAACTAGAGGGGACGCCACCGGAGGTGGCGAAATATGAGCCTCGCCTGGCTTTCGATGGAGGCCTCCAGGGGCTGGATCACTATCGACGCCTTTTCGCTCAGGCTCCTTCCCATCTCTTGCCTGGGGCGAATATCTGCCTGGAGGTGGGAGCCAGCCAAGCCCAGGCGATAAACAGGATAGCCCGGGAAGAGTTCCCCCAAGCCAAAGTAGCGGTGATCAAGGATTTGGCGGGATTGGATAGGGTGGTCTTCATAATGACCTAGGTGTGGAGCATGTCCTGGAGAAGGTCGTGGTGACTCTGGCCAGGGAAGGGCATGTTCTCCTCTTTTGCGAGCGCCATAAGATGCGGCTCGAAGGCAGTGAAGAGGTGATCGGGGCTCT
>CAZERB010000007.1:0-23445 GCA_964514645.1 uncultured Anaerolineales bacterium | reverse complement strand
GCTGCCCACATCCAGAATGGACTTGCCCTGAAGATCGAATTTGCTAACTGTGTGGCGAAAGATCTCCTCCTGCGTTTTCTGATCCAGGTATTCCAAAATGGCCATATCGTCGCCTTTGAAGAGGATGTCGCGGGCGTCGAAATAGGCAGCGTAGTGGTAATGGGTGGGGAAACTCTTGGGCTTGTGAAGGGCCATCTTCTTTTGTGCCTTCTCTAACCACCCGGAAAGCAGGCCGGACATCTAACTCCTCCCTTTAATACGCCCCTTTACCCGAAAGGACGGTGGGGATAGTTATGAGCAGGATTTTAAGATCGAGCCACAAAGACCAGTTCTCAATGTAGAAGAGGTCTAACATAACCATCTCATCGAAGGTGAGGTCGCTCCTCCCCATCACCTGCCAGAGGCCGGTTAAGCCGGGGAGAACTCCTAGCCGCCGGCGATGCCACTCCTCATACCGTTCCACCTCCCTCGGGAGAGCCGGGCGAGGGCCGACGAGACTCATCTCCCCCCTCAGGATGTTATACATTTGGGGGAGTTCGTCGAGGCTGAGGCGGCGCAGGGCCCTCCCCACATGGGTGCAGCGGGGGTCCTCTCGGATCTTGAAGAATACCCCTTCCGCCTCATCCAGATCACGGAGTTCGCTTAGTGCCTCCTCTGCTTCCGGCCGCATAGAGCGGAACTTGTAGAAGGTGAAGGGTTTTCCATTTCGCCCCATCCTCGTCTGCCGGAAAAGAGCCGGCCCAGGCGATTCTAACTTTATCAAGGCGGCTATAAGGAGGATGAGAGGGGAGAGGAGGAGAAGGGTCGCCGCCGAGACAACCACATCGATAGCCCGCTTTAGGGCTAAGTTCCAACCCCGGATCGATACCTCCTTCACCCCCAAAAGCGGTATGCCCCCTACCTCTTCCACATCCACTCGGCTGAGACTCATCTGAAATAGATCGGGGACTATTCGGGCTCGCACCTTTGCCCTCTCGCATTGAGCCACCATTTTGATGATCTCTTTGTGGGAGGTCCAAGGGAGGGTGATGATCACTTCGTCCACCGTTCTTTCCTCGAGAAGCCGAGGCAGATCATTTGTGCTTCCCAGGCTGGGAAAGCGGCCAATGGTCTTCTCTCGCACCTCATCATCTATGAAGCCCACTACCTGGTAGCCTAACTGGGGGAGGGCCATGATGCTGCGCATGATGGCTCGTCCTATCTCTCCCGTTCCTACGACAAGAACTCTATCCACCCCCATGCCTCGTCCCCTGAGGTAGCGCCAGATCTCTCTCACTATTAGACGACCCAGGCTGAGGGTGACGGTAACAGAGATGCCGGCGTAACCGAAGAGGAGGCGCGAATAGAAGTAGGGCCGGTAGAAGAAGGTTGTCACGATCATGATGGCTATCCCCGCCAGGGTACCGATGAAGATGGTATAGACTTCATCAAGCCAAGAGGTGCCGCGCTTCTGAGTGTAGAGCCCCTCCACTTTGTAGACTACCAGGAGAATGGCCGTCAAGATGAGGGAGACGGGGATATATTCGCGTAAAGGCACATAGTACGCCTCTTCCAGGGGGCGGATCAACTGCCACACGTACCGGGCATGATAAGCGATGAAGAAGGCGACGTTGATGAGGAGAGTATCTAGAAGGGCAAGTCCAAAGGTGAACCAAGCCCGATAAGATTTATACATCTTCTCCCCGCATAACTTCTTCGTAGACTCTTACCGTCTCTTCCGCTGCCCCTTGCCAGGTGAACCGCTTAGCCCTTTCTAACCCCCTTTTTCGCATCTCCTCCTGGAGCCCCTTATCGTGGAGCACCTTGAGTATCGCGCTTGCTATCTCGTCTCCATTTCGAGGGTCTACCAGGATGCCGGCATCTCCCACTACCTCCGGCAAGGAGGAGGTATTCGAGGTGACTACCGGCGTGCCTGAGGCCATGGCCTCCAGGGGTGGCAAGCCGAACCCCTCATAGAGAGAAGGGTAGGCTAAAAGGTCGGCAGCGTTGTACCATAAGGGTAGTTCCTCCTGCTCCACATAGCCAGCGAAGATGACATCGGCAAGGCCTAGCCTCTCCGCCCGGGCCATAACCCCATCCGCTCCCCACCCCCTTGCCCCGGCCAAGACCAAGGCGTGGGGGATATCTTTCTTTATTTGAGCGTAGGCTTCCAGGAGGAGGCTTACATTCTTCCGCAGTTCTATGGTGCCCACGAAGAGGATCATCCGTTCTGGGAGCCTGCGCCTCTGGCGGAATTGGGAGATTAAGTTCCCGCGGAGGGGCTGAAATCTGGGGTCCACGCCACAAGGTACAACCTCTATCTTCTCCTCGGGGATCCCGAAGAGCCTGCCGAGATCGTTCTTCGTGCTTTGGGAGAGGGCGATGACCCGCCGGGACCTTCGGGCCGAATAGGGGGTCATGTACCGCAGATAGAGCCGCTTCCAAGGGTTGAACCCTTCCGGGAAGAGGAGGAAACCCAAATCGTAAATGGTGACCACCCCGGGACAGGAAGTGAAGAGGGGCTGTACGAAGGCCAGGGAGTGGATGAGGTCGATCCCCTCCTTCGCCAATTGAAAAGGCAGAATGGCCTGTTCCCAGAGGATGCGTACCAAGGGGTTTCCGGTAGGCAGGCGGCTAAAGCGGAGATCTACCTGGGGGAAGAGCCCCTCGGCTTTCCGCTCCCCCAGGAAGGCGATGTACCGATGGTCGGAAGGAGGCAAGTGAGCCAGGAGGTTATAGATATACCAGGTGATGCCCGCAGCCCGATAATCCCCCGACAGCGAAAGAAGTTGAGCGTTGAGACCGATATGCATCTTAAACCTATTATATCACAAACTATCTCATCTCTTGGTAGACCTGGTAGGTCTCCAAGGCGAGCTGGGCTTGGGTATATCGTTCCAGCACCCGCTCTCTCCCCGCCTGAGCCAACCTCTGCCTCAACCTTTCATCCCTCCTGATCTCCTCTATCGCCTCTCGGAAGGCTAAGGCGTCGTCCTCGGGGAATATGAGCCCTGCATCGCCGATGACATGGGGGATCTCCCCGGAGTCGGAGCCCACCACCGGCACCCCAGTGGCCATAGCCTCGATGAGCACCCGCCCAAACTGCTCCTTCCAATTGGAGCGGGTGCGGGAGGGGAGGACAAGGAGGTCTAACCCTCGGTAGTAGTCCGGCATCCCCGGCGAGGGGATGGGGGGGTCGAAAGCCACACGCCCTATTAAGCCCAGTTCTTGAACCAGACTTTCCAACCGCCCTTTTTGAGGCCCGCTCCCCAAGATGCGGAGGCGCCACTCTCCTGGAAGGTCAGAAAGGGCCTGGAGGAGGAGATCTACCCCTTTCTCCTCTACCAGCCTCCCTATATATCCGATGCAGAAAACCCTCTCTCGTTTGTCGTGCCCATTGGGCTTGTATATCTCTGGGTCGACCCCGAACTGGGGGATGACAGCCACCCCACCACGGTACCCCTTGGCTCTCAGGACCTCTTTCCCCTCTTGATTTCCAGCGATGGCATAGGCAGCGTTATTTAGGTTGTATCGCTCCATCCAACTGAAGGGGGGAGGGTAGCGGCGCAAGAGGTTCTGCCAAGTGAAAAAGAGAGCCTGGGCTCCCACCTTCTTAGCCGACCTCATCGCTTGGAATGTAGCCAAGTTGTACGGTTCCTCATCGATATGGATGATGTCGGGCTTGAAACGTTCTACCTCTTTTCTTAGGCCGGGATAGAAATGGAGATGGAAATGGCCGTTTAAGGCCATGGGCAGGACCAGGAGTTCATAGCCTGAAGTGTAGAGCCTCTCCAAGGGTATCTTTCTCCCCTTCTCCAGCCAGTAGGGGGGTACGATGAGCGCAAGTTCGATATCCTCGAGCTTGGCCAACTCCTCGATCTTTCTCTGATAGGCCCCCACTACGCAGGCCTTGGAGATCATGAGCACCCGCATAGTTACCTCACGGCTGCCGATTGCTTGTAGACCTCTAAGGTCTCCCTTGCGGTCTTTCGCCAACTGAACTTTTGAGCCTGCTCCACGGCCTTGGCGCTGAGTTCTTCTCGTTTCTGAGGGCTGGTGAGCAGGGCTACCATCGCCTCAGCCCAGGCTTCGGGCTCTTGGGGATCGACAAGTATCCCCCCATCGCCCACCACCTCGGGTAGAGAGGAGGCGTGGGAAGCGATCACCGGGGTGCCTGAAGCCATGGCCTCTAGGGGCGGCAAACCGAACCCTTCGTAGAGGGAGGGGTAGAGAAAGAGAGTGGCCAAACTATAGAGGGCCGGTTTCTCCTCCTCCGGCACCCAGCCGATGAAGCGCACCCCGTCGCTCACCCCTGCCTCCTCCGCCAAGCGGCGAGGATGGGGGAAGAAAGGGGTATCCTTACTGGGCAAAGTCCCAGCGAGAACAAGGGGATATTTATCGCCCAACCTCTCTCTTAGGCCCCCGAACCCCTGGAACAAGGTTTTCATATTCTTCCGTTGATCGAAGCCGCCCAGGTAGAGGATGAACTCCTGAGGCAGGCTGTATTTTCGTCGTACCTGGTCCAGTTCGGCGGTTCCCACTCCCGGCTTAAACCTGTCATCTGCGGCCAGGGGGATGGTATGGACCCTCTCTGGGGGGATCTCGAGAAGCCGGAGGATATCCCTTTTCGAGGAGCCGGAGTCGGTGATGATGGCTGTGGCACGCTGGGCGGCGATGGAGACCAGCCTAGTGTAAAGGCGCACCAGGATGGAGCCTTTATAGGCGGGCAGGATAAGGGGGATGAGGTCGTGGATGGTGACCACTGTAGGGATGAAAGGGTAAAGGGGTGGGGCGAAATAGGGGACGTGAGCCACGTCCATCCCCTGGCAGGCCCGAGGGAAGGAGAGTTGCTCAAACCAAACCTTAGATAAATTCTCATTTTTGGAGAAGGGGGTAGTGATAAAGGGATGGTGAGGGTTTTCTGTCCCAGGCTCGGCCTCGTGGGGCAGAAAGAGCGTATATTCGGTCTTTAGCGCCATCAACTCTCGAACTAGGCAGCGCGTATATTGGCCGCTGCCCGTCTGCTGCTTCCAGAAGAGGCCGTTTATACCTACCCGCATTTCTTTCCCTATTCGGGGTAGCCCTGGGGCTTAGCCTGGTGCCACCGCCAAGCGCTCTCTATTATGCTCTCCAAATGGGGATAGCGGGGCTGCCAGCCCAGTTCTCTCTCGATCTTCTCCGCGCTGGCTACCTTGAGCGGGGCATCGCCTGGCCTCCGAGGCCGCTCGACAGTGGGGATGGGGTGGCCGGCGACCCGGCGCGCGGTCTCGATGACCTCCTTCACCGAGTAGCCATGGCCATTGCCCAGGTTGTAGATGCGGCTCCCCTCCTCCAGCGCCTCCAAGGCCAGGATATGGGCTTGGGCTAAGTCTAAAACATGGATGTAGTCACGGATGCAGGTGCCATCAGGGGTAGGGTAGTCGGTGCCGTAGATCTCCAGATATTCTCGCTGCCCCAGGGCCACTTGGAGCACTCGGGGGATGAGATGGCTTTCCGGCCGGTGGTCCTCGCCCCGCTCACGAGTGGCCCCCGCGGCGTTGAAATAGCGCAGGCTGGCATACCTGAGGCCATGTATCTTTTCGAACCAGGCCAACATCCGTTCCACCAGGAGTTTAGACTCTCCATAGGGGTTGATGGGCTGAAGGGGGTCGCTCTCCACTATTTGCTCCCGGACGGGGAGGCCGTAAACATCGGCGGTGGAGGAGAGGACGAACCGCTCGACGCCCTGGGTTACTGCGGCCTCCAGGAGGTTGAGGCTGCCCAGGGCGTTGTTGCGGAGATAGAGAGCCGGCTTCTCCATCGATTCGCCGGACTCGATGAGGGCAGCGAAATGCATTATAGCAAAAAAATCGTGCTCCTCGAAGAGTCTAGCCAGGGCCTCTCGATCCAAGAGGTCGCCACAGACGAAAGTCGCCTCTTTGGGCACCGCCGCCCGGTGACCTCGGACTAGGCTATCGAAGACTACCACCTCGTGGCCGGACTCAATCAACTCCTGGGCCACGATGCTCCCGATATAGCCCGCCCCTCCGGTGACCAAAATCTTCATACCACTTGTCATTTTACCCCTTCTTGAGTCATTCCTCAAGGGCTGGTATCTCATCTCTACCGCTTTCCGGGCTTGTGGGGTATATGTAGCGTCGCCCTTTAGGGCGACGATCTCTCCCGTCGGGCTAAAAGCCCGACGCTACTAATCGAGGGGCTCGTGGTTGTAAGAAGGAACAAAGTGGGATATAATGAGGTTGCAGCATGATTTTGCGGACTAACCCATGACCCTCCGCAGCATCATCGGGGGAACCCTTCCGTGGCAGGGTGAGAAGGAGGGAAAATGTCATTCGTACCTGCTTTCAAAATCGGTTTCTGGAATGCCTGGATTATCGTGGTCTTGGGTTTATTGACTTTTCTGCCAACCTTGATGAGCAAAGAGGCAATGAAAAAGAGAACGGAGGGAGAACCGACATGGAGAGAGTATAGCAAGACTGACAAGGCCGTATTTCTAATCACTCATCCCATAATCCTGCCATTCACTCTTGTCTATAGTATCTTCCTGCCGCTGAAGGTAGGCACAGTATGGTTCTATGTCGGTATTCCCATCTCTATCCTGGCCATAGTCATGGGCTTCATGGTTTGGATCTCCTTTGCCTCTGGCCCGTTTGATAAACCGATTACCGGAGGGATCTACCGCTTTTCAAGACATCCTTGGTATTTCTCATGGTTTTTGATGTATGTAGGCATAGGCATAGCCTGCGCTTCTTGGATTTTTCTGCTATGTGCGGTGGTATGGATAATCTCGTGGAACATTGGAGTAGTTTCCGAAGAACGCGTCCTTATAGAGAAGTACGGGGATGCGTATCGAGAATACATGAATAGGACCCCACGATGGATAGGAATACCGAAATCGGGGGAAGAGTGAGGAACGGTCCCCACCTCTTCCGCGGCAGGGCGAGAGGAATGTGAGGGTTTGCAGGAGTGATTGAGGTAGCAAGATGCAAGTTCTAAGAAGGGCGCTTATCTTAGCCTCCCTTCTCTTCTCCCTTGTGAGCCAGGCGATGGCTCAGGGGGAGGCTCATGTAGACCTTCTGACCGTAAAAGGGGCCATCACCCCCGTCGTGGCTAGTTATATGGCACGAGGGATCGAGATGGCCGAGGCCGATGGGGCGGAGGCCCTCATCATCGAACTGAACACCCCCGGTGGATCGGTCTCGGTGATGGAGGGGGTAGTGCAGCGGATGGCCATCTCGCGGGTTCCCATCGTGGTCTATGTTTACCCCCAGCGGGCCATGGCCGCCTCGGCAGGGACTTTCGTTGTTCTGGCGGCTCACGTTGCGGCCATGGCTCCGCAGACGAGTATCGGCGCTGCCAGCCCGGTTTCAGGCCAAGGCCAAGAACTGACCGAGACGGAGCAAGCCAAGGCGGAAAATATCTTGGTCTCCCTGATCAAAGGGTTGAGCGAGCGGCGCGGGGAGGCGGCGGCGGAATGGGCCGAGAAGGCGGTGCGAGAGGCGGCTGCGGCGACGGATCAAGAGGCGTTAGAATTTGGGGTTGTAGATTTCGTGGTGCCTTCCCTCGATACCTTGCTCCAGGAGTTAGATGGGTTCGAGGTCGAACTCCAAGGCCAGACGGTGACCCTGGAGACAAGAGGAGCCAGGGTGGAGCAGATCCCCATGAGCCCCATCGAGGCTTTCTTGCACACCATCACCGATCCCAACATCGCCTTCATCCTTATGACCTTGGGGATAAACGGCCTGATATTCGAACTCTCCAGTCCGGGCGGATCTCTGGCTGGCATAGTAGGGGGTATATGTATCCTCTTATCGCTGTATGCTCTGGGGGTCCTTAACGTGAACTATACGGGGTTTCTCCTCATTATCTTGGCTTTCGTCCTTTTCGTAGCCGATATCAAGGCTCCCACCCATGGTATTCTCACCGCGGGAGGGATCATCTCCTTTATCTTTGGTTCTCTCATCCTTTTTCAGTCTCCCTTCGCTCGCGTCTCCACCAGTTTAGTGGTGGGGGTGGGTTTAGGCTCAGGGGGCTTCTTCGCTTTCGCCGTGGCCAAGGCGGTGCAAGCCCGCCTGCGGCGGGCCGTTACCGGCCGGGAGGCGCTCATCGGGGCCCGGGCTGTAGCCCGCACAGATTTAGATCCTACAGGGAGCGTCTTCCTACGAGGCGAATGGTGGAACGCCATCGCTGAAGGGGAAGAGGTTCGAAAGGGGGAGCAAGTTGAAGTGATAGGAGTGGATGGTTTCCAACTGAGAGTAAAAAAGAAAAAGTAAGGAGGCAGATCGATGGATCAGTTAATACAATTCATTGGCACCTTGGGCTCGCTCCTTCTGGTCATCATCGTGATGCTGGTGGCCCTCCTGGGCTCAGCCATCAAGATCGTGCAGGAGTACGAGCGAGGGGTGATCTTTCGGCTGGGCCGCCTCATAGGGGCCAAGGGGCCAGGGCTCTTCTTCATCATCCCCATGATAGATCGGATGGTGAAGGTGGATCTGCGAGTGGTAAGCTTGGACATCCCCTCCCAGGAGGCGATCACCAGGGACAACGTCACCCTTAAGGTGAACGCTGTCGTCTTCTACCGGGTGATGGACCCCCAGAGTGCCATCGTCGAGGTAGACGACTACCGCCGGGTCACCTGGCAGATCGCTCAGACCACTCTGAGGAGCGTCTTGGGCCAGTCGCAACTGGACGAACTCTTGGCCCACCGCGACAAGATCAACCAGACCGTACAGAAGATAATCGACGAGGTAACCGAGCCTTGGGGCATCAAGGCTTCCCGGGTGGAGGTTAAGGACGTGGAGTTGCCGCCTACCATGCAGCGGGCCATGGCTCGCCAGGCGGAGGCGGAGCGGGAGAAGCGGGCCAAGATCATCCACGCCGAGGGGGAGCACGCTGCCTCCCAGGAGCTGGCCGAAGCGGCCAAGGTACTTTCAGCGGTGCCCGCGGCTATCCAGCTCCGTTACCTCCAAACCCTGACGGAGATCGGGATGGAGCAGAACTCCACCATCATCTTCCCGGTGCCCATCGATATCTTTCAGGGTATCACGGAGCTGGCAAAGGTCAAGAAAGCCGCCTCCTAGTGGCCTGATCTCTTGACATGGCCATCTTACGGCTTGCGGAAAATAAGAGATGGGTGATGCGCCGATGAGGGGCCCGGAGGCGGGGAGGGAGAAGAGGCTCGTCGCCATCAGTTCGGTGGCCGCGGGCGTTCTCTTGACCAGCCTGAAACTGGGAGTGGGGCTCTTGACCGGCAGCCTCGGCATCCTTGCCGAGGCTCTTCATTCGGCTTTGGACCTGGGGGCGGCCCTGATTACCCTTTTCGCGGTGCGGCTCTCCGATAAGCCCATGGATGAGGAACACCTCTATGGCCATGGACGGGTGGAGAACCTCTCTGCGCTGGCGGAAACGGTGCTCCTCCTTATCACCTGTGCTTGGATCATCTATGAGGCGATAGTGAGGATATTCCTCAAGGCGGTGGAGATCGAGGCCAGCCTCTGGGCCTTCCTCATAATGTTCATCTCCATCGCCGTCGATTATAACCGTTCCCGAGCCCTTTCTCGGGCGGCCAAAAAGTATCATAGTCAGGCCCTGGAGGCTGATGCCCTTCACTTTCATACCGACATCTGGTCTTCCTCGGTAGTTATCCTGGGGCTGATCTTTGTGCGCGTAGGAGAGTCTATAGGCCAAAAGAGCATCTTCCAGCGGGCGGATGCCGTTGCCGCCCTTGGGGTGGCGGGGATCGTCATCTGGGTGAGTCTGCAGTTGGGCAGGCGTTCCATCGATGTCCTTATGGATAGGGCCCCCGCGGGTTTGAGGCGGCGGATGGAGGAGATAGCGCACGGGGTGGAGGGGGTGGTGGATTGTCAGCAGGTGAGGGCGCGCCGCTCTGGCCCCGCCATCTTGGGGGATCTCACCATCTCTGTAGAGCTGGGACTTCCCCTGGAGAAAGCCCATGCCATCGCCGAGGAAGTGGAGAGGAGGCTGGTGCAGGAGATCCCTGGGCTACGCGAAGTGGTAGTCCATATGCAGCCTCGAACCATGGGAAAGGGAGTGGGCGTTGTAGGGCGGATACTAGCGATCGCCGAAGGGCTCAACTGCCAAGTCCACGAGATAAGAGTCCACGAGATAGAGGGGCAACTTTGGGTAGACCTCCATATGGAGGTGGAGGATAGCCTATCCCTTGGTGAGGCCCATAGGTTGGCTACGCTCCTGGAGGAGAGGATCCAGGAAACCCTTGAGAATGTGGCCCGGGTCTATGTCCATATCGAGCCCCTGGAGGCGGTGACCCAGGAAGTGGAAACCGCTGAGGGGGATTACCGGATTGAATCGGAGGTGAAGCGGTTGGTGGAAGGGATGGAGGATATAAAGGAGTGTCATAAGGTGAGGGTTAGACGCTTTGAGGGAAGAGTCTTTGTCTCTCTACACTGTGTATTGGACGGCGAACCAGCGGTGGCTGAGGCCCACGATATCTCCACGCGGTTGGAGAGGACGATAGGTGAGGGGCTGAAAGGTGTGGACCAGGTTCTGGTCCACCTGGAACCCCCCAATCTGAAGGCAAAAGGAGGTTGAGATGCGAGACCCTCGAGTGGCCAAAGTGGCCCAGATCCTGGTGGGTTATTCCACCCAGGTGAGGGAGGGCGAAGTAGTCGAGATCTACGCTTACGAAGGGGCGAAGCCCCTTTTCTTGGCAGTCTATCGGGAAGTAGTGAGGAGAAACCCCAAGGAGATCATCTGTGATATCCGCTTCGATGAGATGGATGAGATCTTCTTCCAAGAGGCCAGTCAGGCCCAATTGGATAGGTTCCCCGAGATAGAGATGTATCAGACCCAACATACCGATGTCTGGATCGGAATAAGGGCTTATGGCAACACTAGACTCCTGACCAGTGCCCACCCCGAAAAATTGGCTCGGCGTTCTAGGGTTCTAATGCCTATCCGGCGGGAGAGGGTGAGAAACACCCGTTGGGTCCTCACCGTCTTCCCCACCAACGCCGTGGCTCAAGAGGCGGATATGTCCCTCTCCGAGTTTGAGGATTTCTACTACCACGCGGTGGATATCGATTGGAGGAAACTATCCCAGGAGCAGGAGGAGATAAAAGAGCTCTTCCAGAAGGGGCGCGAGGTGACCATCAAGGCAGAGGACACCCATATCACCATGAAGATCGAGGGTAGAACGGTGATAAGCGCCGATGGCAAAGTGAACATGCCCGATGGGGAGGTCTTTACCGCCCCCCTTGAGGATAGCGTTAAGGGCCATATTAAATATACCTATCCGGCGATATACTCAGGTCAGTTTGGTAGCGGTCGAGAGGTGGATGGGGTAGAGTTATGGTTCGAGGATGGAGAGGTGGTGAAGGCCAAAGCCACCAAGGGCGAAGAGTTCCTCCTGGAGATGTTAGCCGCCGATGAAGGGGCCAAATGGGTCGGGGAATTAGGTATCGGCAATAACTTTGCCATTGACAGGTTCGTGAAGAATATCCTCTTCGACGAGAAGATAGGGGGAACCGTTCATTTGGCCCTGGGAGACTCGTATGAAGAAACCGGCGGGAAGAACGAATCGGCCATCCATTGGGATATGATCAAAGACCTCCGATATGGAGGGGAGATCTATCTGGATGGAGAACTGATCCAGAAGGATGGGGTTTGGGTCTATAAGTGAATACAGGGAGGATTACCTAGTTTTGAGCCCGGGACCCGTCTATCATCTCGGTCTCAACCTTAAAATTTGGATAAAGGCGTGAAATTTTAAGGTGCAAAGCTATCTCCGACAGCCCAAAAGAGCAAATTTTTGCTATGCTTGACAATGTATGATATAATATAAGTATATATGGAACAAGCGTTCCATAAAGCAAGGAGGGGGAAGGAGTGGAGAGGGGACAGGTTCTTGGGCTGCCGTGTCTCGTCGGCTCGCTTAGATCCCTGGGAGGAGGTGAGGATCTCGTACTAGTCAAGCTTCTTGTTCCGAACAACGGCACCGCTGCGTGGGTTAACAAGCGGGACGTTACAATCGTTGAACAACCTGCGTGGGGAGGTGCACTGAGGGCATTGGTAAAATCTACCTTCATTGATCAAACCGCTGAGACCTACATTGCTGAGATCATAGATAGAAGCCGTCCTCGTCAAATAGAAATTCCTAAAGCCTGGCTAAAGCGGGAGCTATCCAACTATAGAAGTCGCGAGGAGGTAAAGCCTTAGCGGCCATAGCTACTTGGACCAAGCCGCCTCAGTCAGCAATGATGCCCTCGTCACGAAGGAAGCTCAGGAGAGCTTCCTTCGTTCGTCTCCACGCGGTACAATAAAAGACAAAAAAGGGGCTTGGTTCCTTTGGAGATTGCCAAACAGCGTAGACTGGCTTGTGGTGGGTGTAGGCGTGCTGCATCTCGCAGATGACACCGGCCGAGAGGGGCATAATTTGCTCTTTCGCGATAATACCCATCACTTTTTCAAGGTCTGTCCGGAGCTCGGGCCCTCCATATTTGCTCGCGAGTTTCTGTAGTTCTTTTTCGAGTTTTTCCAGTGTAGTCTTTGTGTAATGAACAATGATGAAATCACTCTGATCTATTAGGTCATAGTCCCGTGCCACCGTTTGATGATCCAGCTGCTTTCTAACTCTATCTAATTCCCGCCGCTTGAACTTTCGCCCCGGCTCGTTGATGTACATTGCAGATTCCCACTTTTCAAGCAAGGCTTTGCCGATTCCATCGATCTTCGTTATGTCGCCCACGCTTTGAAAGGGGCCGTTCGCTGTCCGATAGGCAATGATCCGCTGAGCCCTCTTAGGGCCCAGGCCACGCAATTTCTGAAGTGCGGCTGTATCAGCTTCGTTGATATTCACCGCTAGGTCCTCATCATAGTCTTGAAACAACTGTTCGCGGCCGTATTCAACATCGCGGATCTTGAGAGGATTGAATACTATGAGGTACTTCCGCAGCTCTTCAATGAACTCCTCGGACTGTTTTAGCTCTTCGTCGCCCACCAGGGAAATGGGATAACTGGCATATACAGGGTGCATTTTCGGTGGTGGGTGCATGATTAGATTGGCTAGCGTACTGATATCCTCATCTCTGGCCAAGAGATAGTGTGGTACTTTAAGTGCGCTGGCTACAGCTGCTGTAGTGGTGGTCTCCACAGCGCGCCACCACAGGATTTCCTCTAAGCTCAGGTCCTGCCACCTCTTTTGACGGTAAAGTTCTTTCGCAATCCTCCGGAGGTCATCCACGACTGTTACGAAGAGATCAGGCTCCAGCTCCTCAACGGACGCGAACGGCGTACCTATCTGGATATCATGTCGCCAAAAGAATGTGGCGTGGACAAACACCAACACCACGTTGTTCGTAACTGGTTCCCCTTTCTCTCCTTGCGTGTACTCCTCTTCTTCAAAGGATGTCCGCTTGGTAGTGATAGTCTCGAAAACGGCTTTTCGTAGTGCCGCGAGGGCCGAGCGCGGCCCATCAAGGATCTTCTCTTCCCACTCCTCTCGAGTGGGCTGCGGTGGAGGATGTCCCAGGACATCTATGTTGTACATCTTGTCTCCCACGTCATTGTCATCGATCTTTATGTTCATCTCGGCGGGAAACAAGCCTGGTGTGGTCTTCAATTCGTCGCGGACCTTTCTCATGCCACAGCCAGGCATGCCCGTAATGATAACGGTCTTCATAGTCCTACCCCCTAGTGATAGCGCTAGATCAACGGTCTCCACGCGCACGGTCCTTGCCGTGAGCCACATTACAAAGTTTAGCACAATCTAGCGCAGAGTGCAAACAACTACCTCATCACCGATCATGGGTTGCACCCTGTTTCGGTTCCTCCGTGTTGACTTCGCATGGGTCGTGTGGTATAAGTTGCGCGAACCAGTCCTCGACTGACACTTGACTGAACGGTAATGGCATCCGCGCGTACCCGAGACACCCTCTTTGAGAGCGAGGAGATGGGGAACGAGTCTCACGGCTGGGAGAGGTACGGGGGCTACATATCTCTGATCCTGCTCTTGGTGCTCGTGGTGGGTGGGGCGCTCTTCTATCTGCGCTGGCCCCGACCCACCCCCATCGAGATCATCGAGCCCACCCCGGCTGCTGCTTCTACCCCAGGGGAGATAGGGGTTTACGTTGTGGGAGCGGTGATGAACCCCGGGGTTTACTTCCTACCCCAGGGAAGCCGGGTGGCTGATGCCCTGGAGGCTGCCGGAGGGGCCACCGAGGAAGCGGACTTAGTGCGGGTCAACCTGGCCAAAAGGGTGTATGATGAAGAGCAGATATATGTCCCCCGACTGGGCGAGGAGAACCCTCCCCTGCTTTCACCCCTTGGCTCTTCCGGTGGCCAAGCCGGAGGGAAGATCAACATCAACACCGCCACTGCCGCGGAGCTGGAGAGCCTCCCCGGCATCGGGCCGGTCTTGGCCCAGCGGATCGTCGATTACCGAAAGGCCAACGGCCCCTTCGCCGCCATAGAGGATATCAAGAACGTCAGCGGCATCGGCGAGGGGATCTTCGAAGAGATAAAGGAGTTAATCTTCGTGCCTTGAGGGGGCGTAGGTGACCCTTCTTTATCTGGGTTGCGCATGGTTGGCGGGCATCTGGCTCGCCTCCTTTCTCTTTCCTCCCCGTTGGGCGCTAGGGGTGGCGCTCCTTCTTTCTTTGCTCTCCCTTCTCTTTGGGTGGCGGGAGGCTCGCCTCAGGCTGATCAACCTCTGCCTCCTCCTCCTTTTCCTCGGCGCTTTTCGGTACCTGGTAGCCCTTCCCCACTTCGACGAAACCTCTCTGGCTTACTATAACGGCCATACCGTTACCTTGGAAGGGGTGGTGGTCGGGGAGCCGGATCTCCGTGACCAGTGGGTCAAACTCCGCTTGGAGGCGAGGAGGCTAAAGGTTGAGGGGCAGTGGCGCGAGGTCCGAGGTTTGGCTCTGGTCCACACCCGTCGCTATCCTGGCTACGCTTATGGCGACCTCTTGGAGGTCGAAGGGGAGTTAGAGACACCTCCAGAGTTCGAGGCTTTCTCCTACAAGGATTACCTGGCTCAGCAGGGCATCTACACACTACTCCGCTATCCCCAGATAGACCGCCTTGCTCAGGGCCAAGGTAACCCTTTCTATACCGCTCTTTATGTCTTGAAAGAGAAGGCCCAGGCCACTATCCGGGCTCTCTTGCCTGAGCCAGAGGCCTCTCTCCTTTCGGGCATCCTCTTGGGCCGAGATTCCGAGATCCCGAGGGATCTCCTGGACGACTTCAACCGTACGCAGACGACCCATATCATCGTCATCTCCGGCTTCAATATAAGCATCGTAGCCGGACTCCTTACTTATATAGGCCGGAGTATCCTGGGTCGAAATCGTTCCCTTTACTTCGCCCTCAGCGGCATCCTCCTTTACACCCTGCTTGTAGGAGCCGGTCCCTCGGTGGTACGGGCGGCGATTATGGGAAGCCTCTATATCATAGCCACCCACCTGGGTCGCCAGGCTCACGCTCTTATCTCCCTGGTGGTTGCCGCCTTTTTCATGACCCTCCTCAACCCTCTCACCCTCTGGGAACTGGGGTTTCAACTCTCCTTTGCTGCTACCCTGGGCTTGATCCTCTTTGTGCCCTCTTGGCAAGGGTGGCTGGTCTCCCGTCTCGATAACCTATCATGGGGGGTTCTTTCCTCAGGATTAAAAATCTTGGGAGAGAGCATCATCGTCACCCTGGCGGCCCAAATCTGGGTCCTCCCCATCATCCTCCACAACTTCCGCCAGTTCTCCCTCGTTTCCCTCCTCTCCAACGCTCTTATCGTGCCCGCCCAAGCGGGAGTGATGACCCTAGGAGGAGTGGCTACCATCCTGGGGCTTATCTTTCGGCCTTTGGGGCAGGTTGTGGCCTGGGTGGCTTGGCTTCCCCTCAAATGGACCGTCTTTGTGGTTGAAACCACGGCCCGCTGGCCATGGGCTGAATTAGAGGTTGGGGGTTTCACCGCGGGCCTAGCCGGTCTATGTTACGGAACCCTCATCGCTGCTCCGATGATAAAGGGTCTTTCCCCTCGGGAGAGGTGGCAGAAGGCGTTGCCCAGGCATATCCCTGTAAAGGTTGCCATCGGCGTCCTTGCTATAGCGGCCCTTTTGGTTTGGCTCGCCCTCTTCACCCTTCCCGATGGGCGACTGCGCGTTTCTTTCCTGGACGTGGGGCAGGGCGATTCCATCCTCATAGAGAGCCCCAGCGGCCACCAAATCGTAGTAGATGGCGGCCCCAGCCCTGCGGCTGTCACCTCCGCCCTAGGAAAGGCGTTACCCTTTTGGGATCGCTCCCTGGACCTAGTGGTCCTAACCCACCCTCAAGAGGACCATCTGGCCGGCCTGATAGGAGTTTTAGAAAGGTACCAGGTGGGGCTGCTCCTCGATTCGGGGGAGGAGTGCGCTACTGATACCTGTGGGCGCTTCTGGGAACTGGTCGAGGGGAAGGAGATACCCTATCGGAAAGTGGAGGGCGGGATGCGAGTGGAGTTGGGAGACGGGGTGCGGATCGAGATCCTCCATCCGCCCTCAGCGTTGCTCCGGGGAACACCATCCGATGTCAATAACAACTCGGTAGTCATCAAGGTGACCATGGGACGAGCCTCTTTACTCTTAACGGGGGATATAGAGGAGGAGGGGGAGAGGGCCCTCCTCGCCTCTGGGCAGCCCCTTAGGAGCCTGGTGCTAAAAGCGCCCCATCATGGGGCGGCCACCTCTTTGACCCCTCCTTTCTTGCGAGAGGTGAGCCCTCAACTGGTCATCATCTCCGTGGGCGAAAACAAGTTCGGTCATCCGGCCCCCGAGACTTTGGCTAAACTCTCTAGCCTTACCACCATGCGCACCGATGAGGAAGGCACTATCGAGGTGGTGACCGATGGGGAAAGGTATTGGGTGGTAACGGAGAGATGAAGAGTTCTTTGGAGATATGCCTTTCTGGGGCCTCCCTCTATCTCTACCCCTTGCGTTACACCTTTCGGCTAGCCAAAGAGTTGGGCTTCTCCGGCCTGGAGTTGGCTATGGGCCCGGAGGTGAGGTGGCGAGGCGGTCGTTACGTAAGGGAGTTGTCGCAGAAGTATGACCTCCCCGTCTATGGCTTGCACCCACCTATGTTCTCCGGTCCCCAAGGGTTGAACCTGAATGAACTATTGCCCAGGATGGTTCACCTAGGGAGGGAGATGGGCTGCCGCATGTTGGTCATCCATGCTCCCAAGGTTACGACTCTAGAAGAAGGAGGCTTGCGAGGCCTGGAAGCGCTCTTCGAGGCTCGTCGGGAAGACCTACTCCTCAGCCTGGAGAACCTAGCCCTCTTCCGGGAGGAGGATAGAGGCTACCTCCTCGGCGACCTGCATCAGTTGAGGGATTTCGCCGAAAAGCATGATCTCCATCTGACTCTGGATACAGCCCACGCCGGCACATTTGGCTACGATCTCATCGAGGCCTACGAGATCCTCAGGCCTTGCCTGGTGAACATCCACCTCAGCGACCTACGCCACAAGAAGCCGATGGGAGGCTGGTCTTATTCTCAGACCTTCTTCCAGCACCACCAGATGCCGGGGGAGGGGTATCTACCTTTGGGTGAACTCCTACGCCGTCTGAACCGAGATGGCTACCGGGGCCCCATCACCCTGGAGATAAGCCCTTTTGCTCTTGGAGCCTGGTGGCCGAGGAAGGCGAGAGGGAACCTTGAAAGGTGTTTGGCCTTCGTGGAAGGGGCCTTGAAGTAGCCGACCTTGTCTTTCCACAGGAGTTTTTGCCTGATGCGTTCGTCTTCAGGCATGATTCAAAGGAACTCTACTGTCACGATCTCCTTTCCCCGAACGGGAAGAGTGATACCCCCTTCTTCATCGATAGGTATCTCGCTTATTACCTCCTCGTTCAGGTTGACGAGCATCGCTTTGGTAAAGGGGATAGAGAGGCAGAGTTGACCCTGCGCCTCTTTCTCCTCGATATTATAGAAGCGGACGACGAGGCCCTGTCCGACGAGACCTTGTAAGGATGCCATCTTGATGGCGCTTATCACCAGGCTCTCTGGCTCAATGCAGATGAAGTCCTGCTCTGGGGGGAGAAGCCCCATATGAATGCCCGTGGGGATGGCGCGGAGGGGAGCGGCGAAGGCCTGGTTTTCCCTATAGGCTCTTTGCCAACCCCCAGCGTGAGGGATGAGGGAGTAGGCGAAGATGTATCTCCCTGGACATTGAGCCCCCGGCGTCTCCAAGGCGGGCCCAGCATGCCCACGCCGGGTAGTTAAATCGTCCCTGGAGAGCCAGCCCACACAGCGCAAAAGCGTCAAGGCGATATTGTTCCCCTGGAGCCTGCTTATAACCTCATATTCTGGGAGTCCTCTGTTAGCCACCATAAGCCCTGCCTTGCCGTCGTTCACATCTACAAAGGTGCGCTGCGGATGGGTGGGCATGGGCTTTTCTATCCACCCCTCGGTCTCTGTGGGCAGGTCTAAAGGCCGCCCTACCACTTCGAAGTGGCCTTCAGCGAAGGCGCTCTCTGCCTGAAAGGGGGTGGGGAAATGGACTCGCAAACGGTGGTCACGAGCCCGGTTCAAAACCTCCGTTTGGATATCGATCCGCCTCACCCCGGGAGAGAGGCTGATGCGGCTCTTAATGGGCATCTCGATAGTCTCATCGCTGCGGCCATCTCTCTCTGGGGTCAGGCCGGCAGGCAGATGGTAAAGTGCTTCTATCTCTAAGGTATAGCGGACGGGTCCTTTCTCCACGAGGGTTATCCGTGGAGGTTGGCTGGGCTCCTCGATGAGCAGGTCATCTTGGGGAGGGCAATAGTTGTACTCGTCTCCCCTATCTCCCCCGCTAACGAACCAGTTCACCCCTTCAAATTGGGCTCCTGTCTCCTTGTCGGTGATGGTCAACCTCCCGGTGAGTTCATCGACCTCAAGGACGAAGAACTCGTTTTCTATCTGGTTCTCACTCGCCCTTTGGGAAGGGGTCTTCCCCTGCTTTCCCGTCCCCAGGATATATGTTTTATAGCCGTAGCCAGGGAGATCCTCCGCCAGGAAAAGGAGATCTACCCATCTCTTGTTGGCTCGCACCAGGAACCTGGTGACCCCTCCTTCACCCAGGAGCGCCTCGATCCTCTCTTTCTGACGCTCCATCATCGCTGCATCTGGTGGCCTAAAATCGGAGAGGGAGATCTCGATCTTGGCTACACGACCTAATAACTCTATCTTCACCTTTTGAACAGTCAGCCCCAGGACTCGCCCATTTTGGATAATATAGAGCAGTTCCCTCATCCCCTCTCTGTCTAAGTTGAGGGAGGCGACTTCCCTCTCCTCTTGGCTCAAGATTTGGAAAGGTATGGCCCGCCCCTTTAGATCCAAGAGAACGAGCTCTTTAGCATCGCCGGGCGACTCGACCTCCACCTCTACAAGATCGGTGCGGGGGCCGGAGGTGGGGTTAGAGACCAAGATGGGGATAGAGGAGCCTTGGGAGAGGGTTGTGGTATCGACGTTACTGGCGAGGGCCTTTAGGCTCTCTTCCACGACTATCTCCCCTACCTCCTGGCACCAGGCAAAGCGGATAGCCGTCTCTTGGGCCACCTCATCGATACTGCATCCACAGATGGTATCGTGGGGGTGGTTCTCCAAGAGGTGCCTCCAGGCTTGCCGGAGTAGCGACGCCCAGCGCGAAGCGCGCTCCTCATCCTTGGTTACGAGAGTGGCCCAGGCGGAGAAGGGCTCGGCCCACTTCTCCAGAAGGGTCTGACAGGCGAAATTTCTCTGCTTCAGTCCCATGCGGGTGGAGAGGACCCCGGGCAAGAGATGATGTCGCTTAGGGCTTCTCAGTTCCCCTCGCACGACGGGGAGGGCTTCCAGCCTTAATTCTCCCCTTATGGCTTGGATATAAGCGGGCAAGGTGCTCTGGGTGACCTCGTCGGTCGTTTTGCGGTTGGCCGTGCAGATGGCCGCCGGGAGCCAAGGTTGGGGCTCCATATGGTCGGTGCCGTTCATGAGGAGTAGATTTTTGGTGGCGGCATGAGGCGCTAAGGCCTCCTTCAGCCCGGCTATGGCGGAGAGGAAAGTCTCCTCTTCCTGGGGGAGGTGGGCGGCGTTATCGTACCCCTCCCGCAGATAGAGGAGAAGGAGTTGGCTCCCGTCGGGGGCCTCCCAGAGGAGTTCCGTGGGCTCATCGCTCAGCCCCCGGCGGAGGACGGCGGTATCTATCCCGAAGCCACGCAGGATCTGGGGTAGTTGGCCTATGTGGCCGAAAGGGTCGGGGGAATAGCCCACCTTCATCACCCCTCCGAACTCTCTACCCAGGCGGTGGCCCCAGATCAGGTTGCGGACGAGGGCCTCCGGACTCACTAGGAACTCGTCGGGGAGAACGTACCAAGGGCCGATCAGGATCCGCCCCGCGCGGATATGCTGCTTCAGTTCTTCTTCCCTCTCTGGCCGGATAGCCAGGTAATCCTCCAGGAGGATAGTTTGGCCATCCAGGGTGAAAGAGGTGTAATCAGGGTCTGTGGCCAAGATATTTAGGAGTTTATCGATCAATTTCACCAGGCGGGCGCGGAAGATCTGGAAAGGCTCATACCATTCCCGATCCCAATGGGTGTGGGAGACGAGAAAGAGTCTGTAGTTCAAAGCATACCCCTATGAAGGTATAAGCAAGGGGGATTATACCACAGATGAGGCTTGCCCTCTTGGCGCATTTGCGTGCAACTCTTGACATGAGACGCAAATAGTGTTAAAATAAGAATACTCCGATTCATCGGCTCCCCCGAGGAACGATGAACGATAAGGTGTGGGGAGCAATTCCCATGCCCGCCGTGTTTGCAAAGGAGGCGAATCTTTTGGCCGATGGTTTGCTTCCTTTTTATTTTGCAATGGGTAACCGTATCCTTAGACGATCTGCAATTTTGAGAGAGGAGGTGGGTCGTATCGAGTAGATTCTATGAACGTTGACAGCGGCTTTCGTTTGTCCAGAATCTCTAGAATTAGAAGGAGGAAAGGAGATGGAAGAAGAGCTGCATGGACGGATTTCTGAGCTGCAGGAACAACTGCTCCAGGGCAAGATAGGCCGACGGGAGTTCATGCGTTATGCCACTCTCCTGGGGTTGTCCCTAGGAGCGGCCGAGGCTCTTGCCGCTTGCGCTCCGGCGCCAACACCCACACCTGCTCCGCCAACTCCTACGCCACCCTCGCCCGCACCCGTCGCTACACCGACGCCAGCCCCTCCGCCAGCGTTGTATGGTTGGACAGGCAAGGTGCTCGACGTTGATCTAACGGCCGGCACGGTTGAGACCAGAGGTCTCGACGAGGTGTGTCCCGACTACAAGGACTACATCGGCGGCAGAGGGCTGGGGGTCAGGATGCTCTATGACGCGGTTGGCCCGGATACGGACCCGCTGGGCCCCGAAAACGTCCTCGTATTCGCCACCGGCCCGTTGACCGGAACGAGCGTGCCCGCCTCGGGAAGGTACTGCATCATATCGAAATCCCCCCTTGCCCGCCCGAAGGCCGGTAAGGACACCCGCGGGCTGATCTTCGACTCCCACTCCGGAGGGGACTGGAGCGACGTGCTGAGGCACGCCGGCTTCGACGCCATAATCCTCAGGGGGAAGGCGGATAGCCCGGTCTACCTCTGGATCGAGGACGGGAAGGCTGAGATCAAGGACGCACAAGGCCTGTGGGGCAAGGGAACCTATGAGACCACGGCCGCCATCAAGGAGGAGATCGGCAAGAGCGGGATAAAGGTGGCCTGCATTGGCCCAGCAGGGGAGAAGCTGGTGAAAATCGCCTGCATTATCAACGAGGCGGACACGCCGGGATGGGCCCGGGCCTGCGGGAGGGATGGCGGGGGCGCGGTCATGGGGTCGAAGAACCTCAAAGCCATCGGCGTCAGAGGGACGCTTGATGTCCCCGTTGCCAAGCCGGGGGAATTTGCAGCCGTCGTCAGGGAGCAGACTGATAAGCTCCGCGCCGACCCCGTGGCCGGAGTGGGCCTGCCGACCTACGGCACCCAGATCCTGTACAACGCCATCAACGGAGCGGGCCTCCTGCCAGCGTGCAACTTCCAGTGGGGGATGTCCGTAGAGGCCAACAAGGCTGGCGGGGAGGCGATGGTAGGCGAGGTCGAGGGGGTGCCGAGGACCCTCACTGCGGCGAGGGGCTGCTGCCGCACCTGCCCCATCCACTGTGCCAGGCCATCGCGCATCCCGGAGCCGCGCCCGGACTATGTGACCATAGGCGAGGGTGAAGGCCCCGAGTACGAAAGCGCCTGGGCGCTCGGGGGTGATTGCGGGATTCAGGACCTGCTCGCCATAACGGAGGCGAACTACCTCTGCAACGAACTTGGAATCGACACCATCTCCACCGGGGCCACCATAGCCTGCGCCTTCGAGTTATGCGAGAAGGGGGCCTTGGACCTCTCCGAGGTAGGGTATGCGAAGGGGGAGAACCCCTTCAGCGATGAGCAAGCCATGCTCAAGCTCGTCAGCAAGATCGCTGCCCGGGAGGGTGTGGGCGACGAACTGGCTGAGGGTTCGATGAGGCTGGCGGAGAAGTGCGGCCGCCCCGAGCTCTCCATGTCCGTGAAGGGCCTCGAGTTCCCGGCCTACGACCCCCGTGGCGTCCTGGCGCACGGGCTTGCCTACGCCACCTCGAACAGGGGGGCATGCCACCTGCGCGCCTACATGATAGCGGCGGAGGTGCTCGGCCACTACTGCGGGTTCTCGCCGCCTGATATCCCCGAGCCCACGGTGGAGTACAGGTTGGCAAAGGACAGTGATAAGACCGACCTCGTGCTGGTCTTCCAGCATGTCACTGCGGCTTTGGATTCGTTGGATCAATGCCAATTCACCGTCTTCGCGCTTGGGGCTGAGGATTACGCCAAAGGGCTGTCCGCAGCGACGGGCGTTGACTACTCGGCCGAAGAATTCCTGAAGGTGGGGGAGAGGGTCTGGAACCTGGAGAGGCTCTTCAACATCCGGGAGGGGCTGACGAAGGACGATGATCGTCTGCCACCTCGCCTGGAGGAGGAGCCGATGCCCAACGAGGTCTACTCGGCGGAGGAGAAAAAGGCCCTCACGCCGCCGGTGGAGGTCCCGCCCCACGGAACGATAGAAAAGCAGCCCACGGCTGGCAGCGTCTGCCCTATCCCCGAGATGCTCCCGCTCTACTACGAGAAGCGCGGCTGGGACACAGAAGGCGTGCCAACCGATGCTAAGCTCGAGGAGCTGGGGCTGACCTAGGCGAAGTAGAGATAACAGCGGGAAGGGGATGAGTTTGGAGGATGCGCTTGAGGCCCTAACCGGGTGTCTCCATCAGGTTGGGGCCTCTCGCTTGCCCTTTAGCCATGAGATGGGCCGGCTGAAGGCCAAGGGGGTATAAGTGGTATGGGTTATGAGGAGCTCTTCCAGAGGAACCTTGGCATATTTGAACTTAGGGAGCAGGAGGAGATAAGGGATGCCAGGGTAGTGATTATCGGCTGTGGTGGCATTGGTGGGGTTGTGGCGATTGTTC